>CAYUJH010000030.1:0-12196 GCA_964444995.1 uncultured Roseobacteraceae bacterium
CAACACTCGCACCACAAAAAGCCAGTAAAAGGGGGGATACGCTACAGCTCGCTCGTTAACGAAGACGAGGTAAAGGCACTTGCAGCCCTGATGACGTTTAAATGTGCCCTTGTGGACGTGCCCTTTGGCGGCGCAAAAGGTGGCGTAAAAATTGACCGTTGGGATTACTCGCAAGCTGAAATTGAGCGCATTACCCGCCGCTACACCTACGAACTGGCTATCAAAAAGTTCATCGGGCCTGCGATTGACGTACCTGCGCCCGACTACGGCACTGGGCAGCAAGAAATGGCGTGGATTTCCGACACCTATTCCTCGCTGTTCCCCGAAGACATCAACGCCGATGGCTGTGTTACCGGCAAGCCCCTTTCGCAGTCTGGCATTCGCGGGCGCACCGAAGCTACGGGCAAAGGCGTATTTTATGGGCTGAAAGAAGCCGTCAGTTTCAACGAAGACATGGCGGCAATTGGGCTGCGTTCGGGCATCGAAGGCAAACGCGTCATTGTGCAGGGCTTAGGGAATGTCGGTTATTTTTCTACCTACTACCTGCAAGAAGCCGGCGCAAAAATTGTGGGTATAGCCGAAAAAGAAGGAGGTATTTTCAATTCGGACGGCTTCGATGTGGAGCTGGTCTTCAAGCACCGGCAGCGAGAGGGCACACTGATGACCTTCCCCGGTGCGCAAACCGTAGAAAATACACTCGAACTGCTCGAATACCCCTGCGATATCCTCATTCCAGCCGCTTTGGAGAATCAAATTACGCTCGAAAATGCACCGCGTATTCAGGCGAAAATCGTTGCAGAGGCTGCCAACGGCCCTACCACCAACGAAGCCGAGCGCATTCTTTTAGACCGCAACATCATGGTGTTGCCCGATATTTATCTCAATGCGGGTGGTGTTACGGTATCGTATTTCGAGTGGCTGAAAAATCTCTCGCGCATGTCGTTTGGCAAGTTGCAAAAACGCTACGACCAACTCACCAACGAGCGCATCGTGGAGGCCATCGAAAGTGCGTCCGATACCAACCTGACCTACAAGCAACGCAAAGCGATTATCAAAGGCGCAGGCGAAGCCGATTTGGTGGATTCCGGCCTCGAAGAAACGATGATAGAAGCCTATCAGGAGTTGCGCGCGACGGCGCGACGGCACAAAATCACCAACTTGCGGATGGCTGCCTTCATCGTATCGGTCAATAAAATTGCCTTGAACTACATCGAAAACGGCATCTTTCCATAAGCTAAGGGCGGTTTTTGCGCCGCTAACGCCGAACTCAGAGCACGCTTTGCGCAAAAAACTGCGCAAAGCGTGCTTTTTTTTATTAGGTTGAAAAAAATGAAAAGAATGGCAATTTTTGCAAAAAAGGGGGTAAACGCCCTCCGATTTCTCCAAAAATAGGCACGAGATAACCGCATGTTTTCAAAATTCTATGGCAGTGCGTATCTTTGGGGAAACCAACAAGAAATTATTTTCCAAACAGATAAACGTACAAATCGCATGAAACGAAAGGTCTTGCATTTCTCGATGATAGCAAGCGTGTTCTTGCTTGCTTCTTGCTTCGGCCAACACAACCAAGCCCCAAGCAAAGGTGTAAACCTAAAGAGCGAGCGGATTTACGGCGAGCGCGGTGGCGAACCCAAGCAACTGCCCAATCAGTATCCCGACCCCACGCCAGAAACCCTCGACCGCATCGAAAATATCCGGGAACGCCTCTTCCCCGAATAGTTGTTTTTCTGCCCTACAAAAAGCTGCTACAAAGGCGTAGTGGCTTTTTTTATGAAATTTCTTCTGATTTTTCCAAAAAGAAAAAAATCCCTACACACGGCATTTATGAAACAACCCGTACTTCTGTTTTTGAAAGGCCTCGCTATGGGCGCGGCCGACGTAGTACCCGGCGTGTCGGGTGGCACAATCGCCTTTATTTCAGGTATTTACGAAGAGCTACTCGCCAGCATTCGCTCGGTGGATGCAGTTGCGTTTCGCTTGCTAGTTCGCTTAGAGCTGCGTGCTTTTTGGGAAAAAGTAAACGGAAAATTTCTACTCCCCCTGCTCGCCGGCATGGGCGTAGCGATTGTCAGCCTCGCTCGCCTTGTGCTGTATCTGTTGGCGAATCACCCTATCGGGCTGTGGTCGTTTTTCTTCGGGCTCATCCTCGCCTCCGCATGGCTTGTCGCGCAGCAAGTGCGGCGTTGGAAACCTGCAGTATGGGGAGCGTTGCTCGTAGGTACAAGCGTGGCGTATTATGTGGCGGGGCTGCAAACACCGGCTGAAATAGCTACCTCGTTGCCGTACCTATTTCTGTGCGGCATGATAGCAATTTGCGCCATGATTCTGCCCGGTATTTCCGGCAGTTTCATCTTGCTGCTCATGGGGGCCTACGAGACCGTTGTCGGTGCCATCAAGCAGTTGGTGGACAGCCTGTTGCGGTTCAACCTCGCCCAACTACTCGAAGCGTTCTGGATAGTGCTCACCTTTGGTGCAGGGTGCTTGGTGGGGCTGGCAGCTTTTTCGCGTGTGCTCACATGGCTATTCCAACGCTACCACGACGCGCTCGTGGCGTTGCTCATTGGCTTTTTGCTCGGTTCGCTCAACAAGATATGGCCGTGGAAAGTAGTCGCCGAGCAACTCACCGAAAAGCACGCGAGTTACCAAAACGTAGGGCCGGCTAGCTACGAAGCTCTTTCGGGCAATCCTGCGCAAATCGGCGTAGCGATAGCCCTGCTGCTGGCTGGTTTCGCACTCGTATATGGGCTTTCGCGCTGGCAGGCGGCTGCGCAGGCAGGCAACGCCTAAATTTGCCCAGTACTGAGCAATGTAGCAAAGGTTGGAAAAGATGATAAAAAAATGTAAGTAATATACGCATTGCACTATGAAAGGAATATCGCTTTATGCAGGTGCTGGTGGACTTGACATCGGGTTTAAAAACGCAGGATTCGAGATAGTATGGGCAAACGACGTTGACAAGTATGCTTGTGAAAGCTATGTAAACAACGTGGGTAAGCATATTCGCTGTGGAGATATAGGAAATTACTTCGGAGAACTACAAGCATTAAAAAATATTGATGTTGTGATAGGTGGTCCGCCTTGTCAAGGATTTTCTGTGGCAGGTAAAATGGATGCGACCGACCCAAGAAGCAAGCATGTCCGGACATTTGCAGAGGTCGTAGAAGCACTCGCACCGAAAGCGTTTGTAATGGAAAATGTAAAAGCACTCGGTACGCTTACTAAATGGAAACCATTGCGAATAGCATTGTTAGAGCGATTTCGCTCGTTGGGATATGCTGTAAACTATCTCGTAGTGAATGCGTCCGATTTTGACGTTCCCCAAAACAGGGAACGGGTATTTTTTGTAGGTTTTAAGGGAAACGCCAAACTCATCCCCGACCTCGAAAAAATGATTGCTCCTTACAAAAAGAAAGCATCGGTCGTCCGCGAAGTATTATCTGCACTCGACAAAGCCGGTACAGGCAACAATATGGGCATTTGTAAGGCAAAAATCACGCTTACATCGAATCCTGTTTTGCGTAAATCACCTTATGCAGGCATGTTGTTTAATGGTGCAGGGCGACCTATTAAACTCGACGGGTACGCAAACACCTTGCCGGCGTCGATGGGTGGGAACAAAACTCCTATCATCGACGAGGGGGAGTTGTACGAAAATCAACCGAATTGGGTCAAGGAATACCATTCAAAACTTATAAAGGGCGGTGTGCCCAACCAAGTGGATGAGGTCCCCAAAAGGTTGAGAAGGCTTACTGTGGAAGAAGCGGCACTTCTGCAAACTTTTCCGATGGAGTATAAATTTTCTGGTGCTCAATCGTCAAAGTTCTGCCAAATAGGAAATGCTGTTCCTCCAAACTTAGCGTACCGCATTGGCCAAATGTTGATGGACTGCCTACTTCACGAGATTATAGAAAACACGATTATTAAGTTGTCATATCAATTAGAAGTTGAAATAAATGGCTGAAAGCATCGAAAAAATACGTGCGGAGCAAGTACTTCTAACAGCACTTAGGCAGAACTGCTCTAAGCAAGACGACATAGCGATGGCTATCCAAAAAATTCTTGCAGGTAGCCATAAAACCTACAAATATGTTTTAGTGAATGCTCTTTTAGCAAAAGCCACTAATCCTAAAATTAATCCCTTGGCACTTCAGGCTGGAGCACCCTTTGAAGGAGCCTATGATGCACGCAGTTTGTGCCATCAGGTACTCGTACCCTTTGAGCGCGACTTTCTGCAAAATGCGCTTGGCGGCTCAAACGAGCCATTTCTAAATAAACCTGCACGATTCACGCATCTTTCAGCAGAAAATGCAGTCAGAAAAGGCCAAGATAAAGAAGTCTTAAATCTCCTCATTTTTACGCTTACCAAGATAACAACATCAGGTTATGCCAAGTCGTACCTTTCGTGTGCTTTAAACTATCTACAAAAAAGAATTGAAGGAGTACAGATACTCCACGAAAGTAAAATTAAATACTCTCAAAACTTGGTAGATTTATACATGTTTATTCATCACTTTTTGGAAAAATCGCATGGAGGTACTACCAGTGCAATAGTAGTTGGGACATTAGAAAAAATCTATTATTTACATCAGAAGGGGGATTTTAATGTCGTAGCCCATAAAGTAAATCAGAGTGGGGCATCTTCTAAAGAGGTAGGTGATATAGATGTGTTTAAAGATGGATAATTTTACTGCGCTACCGAGGTGAAGGATAAGCACTTCACAGTGCACGACTTGGCACACGCTTTTGAAAAAATAATCGAAAACGGAGGTAAAAAAGGACAGTTTGTGTATGGACCGAAAGCATCTTTCGATAAAAAGTCTATCCAAACGAAATTAGCAGAACTTGAAAACAAAGGATTTATGCCTCTATTTGTAGATATTTACGAGTTCGCACGCTTTATATTGGTGAAGACCGATTCCTTGTCTAGACAAGCATTCATAGACCATCTTATGCAAACGGCTATTGAAATGAATGTGAAGGACTCGGTACACCACTGGATACAGCACATTCTCCAAGAGTTAACATGGAAATAAACATACATACAACACAAAAACACCTATGAAAAACACACAAATACGTTTGGCAGTGCGCCCGGTTGGCCTGCCCAAAGCCTCTGATTGGCAACTTGTTACCGAAGAAACTCCCGCGCTGCAAGAAGGGCAGTTCCTTGTCCGAAACCTATACATCTCGCTCGACCCTGCCATGCGCGGCTGGGTGCGCGACGTACCCTCGTACCTGCCACCGGTAGGCATTGGCGAAGTAATGCGTGCCGGTACGGTGGGCAAGGTCATCGCCTCAAAAAATGCGCAGTTCCCCGAAGGAACGTACGTAAGCGGTATGGGAGGCGTGCAAACGCACCTAGTTACCGACGGCAGAGGCTTCTTCCCCGTCGTTCCCAAAGTGCCCCTGCCGATGTTTTTGAGCGTACTGGGCATGACCGGCTTTACGGCCTATTTTGGTTTCTTGCACGTAGGCACACCCAAAGAAGGCGACACCGTACTTGTTTCGGGCGGTGCTGGGGCAGTAGGCAGTGTGGTAGGGCAAATTGCCAAGCTGAAAGGATGCCGCGTAGTAGGTATTGCAGGGGGCGCAGAAAAATGCCAGTACATGAAAGACGAACTCGGCTACGATGGCGTAATTGACTACAAAACCGAAAAACTGAGCGACGGCATGAAACGCGAATGTCCGAAGGGCATAGACGTGTATTTCGATAACGTAGGGGGCGAAACGCTCAACACTGCGCTGCGCTATATCAACATGAAGGCGCGGGTGGTTATTTGCGGGGCTATTTCGCAATACAACGACGAGGCACCCTCCGCAGGCCCTGCCAACTACCTCAACCTACTCGTAAAACGCGCCCGCATGGAAGGCTTCATCGTGTTCGACTTTGCCAAAGACTACGGCACAGCGGCCCGCGAAATGGGGCAGTGGCTCGCCGAGGGCAAACTCAAAACAAAAGAACACATCGAGAAGGGCATCGAGAACTTTCCTGAGGTACTCGTAAAACTCTTTACGGGCGAAAACAAGGGCAAACTAATCCTACAAGTCGCCGAAGAAAGCGAGATGTAAGCGCAGGAAGGCTTTTCGGGCACGCTTTGCAAAAGGTATTTAGCGTTTTTTTAGACCGATTTGGATAAGAAATTGCGTATCTTTCCGTGTAGCTTTGCACGAAAAGCCTTCCTTAAAAAGTGTATCGTGTGCGGTGTACATTGTTTTTTATTATTCTTTAATCCGATTTAGGCATGAAAAAGATACTTCTTTCCCTCCTTACCGTAGGATTCCTGTTGGCAGCCGGTTGCACGACCGTACCCGTTTCGGGGCGCAAGCAACTGACGCTGGTGCCAGGTTCCACCCTACTCTCGTTGAGCTACGACAACTACTCGCAGTTCCTCAATACCAACAAACTCTCCACCAATCAAGCCCAGACGCGCATGGTACAAAACTGCGGAGTCCGGATTCAAAAAGCCGTAGAAGAGTATATGGCTAACAACAATATGTCAGACCGACTGCGTGGCTTCAAATGGGAGTTTAATTTGGTGGAAGACAAAACGGTGAACGCTTGGTGTATGCCCGGCGGAAAGGTGGTGGTATATACAGGCATTTTGGATGTAGCCCAAACCGAAGCAGGACTTGCCGTAATTATGGGGCACGAAATTGCGCACGCCGTAGCCGACCACGGCAACGAACGGATGACGCAGGGCCTCTTGGCTCAGGCCGGGCAAATGGGGCTATCGGTCTATATGCAAAACAAGCCTGCCGAAACGCAGGCGATGCTTATGGCGGCGTACGGTGCCGGCGCGCAAGTGGGCTTATTGCTTCCCTTCAGCCGTATGCACGAAACCGAAGCCGATAAACTAGGGCTTATTTTTATGGCGATGGCAGGTTACGACCCCCGCGAAGCACCACGCTTCTGGGAGCGGATGTCGGCACTGGGCGGAGCGAGTCCGCCGGAGTTTCTTTCTACGCACCCTGCCCCCAAAACGCGGATTCAGAACCTCAACAACCTGATTCCCGAAGCAATGAAACACTACAAAGCGCGCTAGTTTACTCTTCTACACAAAGCTGCTCCCGTAGCAGTTCGTATTCGTCGGAAAGATAAAACGCGATAAGCGAGGCGAGACGTATGGCCAAATGTTGGAATACGTACTCGCCTTGTTCGTTTTGGCGGCCAATGATTTCGCTCAGCCCGTACCGTTGGGCAACGGGCAATTCCGCCACAAAGGCGCGTTGGGTGAGAAAAATAGCACGAATAGCTGCATACAAATTCCCACACATGAGCAACCCGCTGCGGTCGGCAGTGAGTTGCAAAAGGCGCGAAGTGGCCAGCAGTTCGTCTTGCGGTCGCAAAAGTTTTTCCGACTCGTCGGCCGACTTGTAGAGGTGTACCGTGTCGCCGAGCCATTGTAGCAGCTCGCTCGTACCGGCTGCCAGACTCCCCAGCCGTTCGCTTTGCCGCAGTAAATTGCTCAGGCGTGCGGTTTGCTGCAAGGTGTTGGAGACCAACTGAACGCTCAACGCACCCATCGCTAGGGTATCGAGCACCATTTTACCCTTCTGCCATGCTCCTTGCCATACATCTTGCGCCGTTAGGCGTGTATGTTTGAAATATAAATGCGCTATCTCTGCCCCAAAAGCGAAGCGAATTTCAGCAGGCTGCATAAAAAATACCGATTTGGTGTCCAGATGCTCGTTGCCCATCACAATAAAGGACGGCGCTCCCTCAAACGCCTGTATGCCCACGCCCTTTTCGCCACGCGCAATATAGGCTTCCACACCGTCCATGCCGAACGCTACGAGTACATCGGCCAAAATATTGAGGTATATCTGATGATACGGCTGCGCTCCTAACCGCTCGGTGTACGATTTGAGGTGCGCGTAGTCGGTAACAGGGGCACTGGCAAGCCAGCCTTGCACCTTGTAAAAGGCCCCGGTGTTGCGCGCTGCCGAATGAGGGAGCGTTTCCTTGAGCACTTCGGAGGGAACTTGCTGAAAGAGCACGTCTTCTTCTATCGTAGTATGTTGATAGCTTGCCATACCATCGTGTGCCAGAATGTGAATCACCTCTTTGAGCCGGTCGGCGAGCGAGGTGTGGTGCAGCATTTTGAGCAGTTGACTAAGCCGTTCTTTGTGCAGGGGCTGCAACATGGCGAGTTCTTTTATTTCGCCGAGAATGTTTTCGTGGTGCTTTGCCTCCATGAGCATTTCGAGCAGGCGAACTTTGAGAGGAGGGCCCGCGGTCGCCCCACTCAGGTCGGCATAGGGCGAAGGGAGCAAGTCGGCAAGGGTTTCGTCGGGCAAGTGTGTGCGCAGCTCTTCTAACAACTCGCGCACTTCTAAGAAGCACCCTGCTGCCAAAAGATATTGGGCAAATTGCAGGTCGAACAGCAAGATAGAGGCATTGCGGTAATCGGGCTGGTGTTTGGCAAAGAACTGAGCGCGTAGGTCGCGGTAATAGGGTAATAGAGGGGCAATTTTTGTCCGTGTAACGGCAAACTGTGCGAGTACCTGCAAAAAGGTGAGCGTGTCTTCTAGCGTAACTTCCCATTTGGCTACCCACTGCGGCAACGCCTCCGATAGGTCTTCTAGCGCCAATACCTCTTGGGTAAGTTGCGCCATGGTGGTATGGCTCAAAAAGTTGCGCATGGCTTCGCGGCGATTGTGCAGAGCGGTGGCAAGGTAAGCTGCTGTAAGCGTATCGAGGGAGTCGGGTGCAAGCAGTGCTTTCTTTTGAATAAGTAACAAGGCAAACTCGTTGCTGCTACTTTCGGTCGCCTTTCGGTGCCAGTTGAGCAACGCCAAGCGCTCCATACGCTGCGTAGGAGAAGTATCGGAGAGCGCGGGACGCAATTCTTCGAATAATTTGAGAAATTTGCCAGCAAATTCCCATGTGTAAATGCTTTCTTGAAATGCTCCTTTTTTATCGGCTTCGTGTATCTGCTCGGCTTCCAAAAAGGTGTGCCACACGCATTCGCCTTGCAACGAAAAGCTCAAGAGTGCTACTTTTCGGGAAGTGAGCAGAAAAAAAGAGGTGCTTTTTTCGGGAACTTCGGTTGGGAACGGCTTGCAAAATACCACCGGCAGCCATGCCAATACATCGCCCAGCTGCGCACTGTGCAAATGCGTAAGTACCCAAAAAAGATGGGGAAGCTCAAAATTTTGCACGTAATGTCCGCTGGGCATCAAAAAACTTTCGGCGAGTATTTCCGAGTCAGCAGAGGCAATGTCAACGTGCTGGTGTACGCACGCCTCGGCAATCTCTTTCCAGTAGCGTTGCACCGCTGAAACATAAAACTGGTTAAACAGCCCCACTTTTTTAGGCGACGGAGGCCGGTCAGGTAGTGTCTCGAACCACGTCCCGATACTTAGTGCATAGGTAAGCAGCGCAGCCTCTTCGCGCACGTAAAAATGAAACACAGGCGCGAGTTTGAGCACGCGGCGAAAGGTGGTACTATCTTTAAACTGTACGAGGTGAAGGCCGTCTGGGTATGCACCCAGGTAAGTAGCTTGAATGCCCTCCTGTGCATTGAGTACGCTTACGAGTTGTTCGAGGGCTTCTACAACGGGGAAAAGTTGTGGCAAGGCGAGGCTGCGGCCTTCTTGTGCCAAAAGCGGGTACGGGCTGGCGAACACCTCGTCGGCGAAAGCATGTAACACCTGATTTTTTTTGCCTTGCGGAAGGCTGTTGGCAGCAAGTGCGCGTTCGGCACGAAAGGTCTGTGAGGCTTCCGAATTGGTTTCGCTGAGCAGTTCGGGCGCGTGTGTATCTACTGCTACATCTTCTGAAGATGTGGCTGAAGGAACTTTGCCAAATAACTTCTCAAAAAATTTCTTCATACAAAAGCGTATCACCAAGTTTTGCGTATGAAGATATAACTTTTTTGGACAACGTGCTGCACATCCACAAAATTTAGGGGGAAGATTTTGGTCAAGGGTTTTTAAAAATTGAGCATACAGGTACTTTTTTTCCTAAAACTCAAGAATTTGAATTTCCACCCGTCGGTTGGTGCTTGCTTCGTAGTCGTTTTTGGGGATGGGATAAATCATTTTGCTACAGCCCCATCCTTTTATTTCTATGCGGCTTTCCTCGATTCCTTTCCCTGCAAGGTATTGCCGCACCGAGTTGGCACGCGCTTGGGAAAGTTTTGCAGACTGTATGATATCGCCACCGCAGCCGTTGGTATGCCCCTCTACTTTGATGCGCATACCTTCGTAGGCGTTCATGATTTGCCAAATGTTGTAATAAAGATACCTAGACTCGGGCAGAGGCTCGGGCGAGTCGCCATAAAAATTGATTTGGCTCATGCTAAGTACCGTCCCGATTTCAAGAGGCTGCAAGGTGCGCACTAAGGCTGTTTCCCCCATTTTGTCGAGCTCTCGCGCCGAGAAAAGGGTATCACTAAAAAAATGACCGTCGGCAAAAAACTCAAGACGGTAGTTGCGCAGACCTTTTATGAGGGGGATTTCAATAGCAAACTGCCCACCTTCAGCGGTAATTGTGGCGAGCGGCTCGTTGGTTTTCTGGTCGCGGCAAATTACGATAGGCACAATATCGGCCGAAAAATCTCCTGCTATCGTGCCGCGTACGGTTACTGTTCGCACCGTTTTTTCCTGCACAAGGCTGCGCACTTCGGGCAAGGTGTAAATTTGCTTTATTTCTGCCGGACGCGCACCGGGCAGCGCAATGGGCTTGGTTGCTATACTCTCTAGCACAAGTGGTTCGGCAGAGACTGCTTCGGGTGTGGGCGGCGTTTTTTGGACAACCGCCGGAGTGGGCGCTTGCTTAGAAGCGTCGGGATGATACTGCAAGGTAAGGGTGTGTCCCTCGCCGTTGGGATAGACGTTATCTACCACAAGTAAAAACTGCTCTCCTTCTACAACTTTTAGGGCAGCACTGTACGCTTCCCCTGGCCCTGAGTGAACAAACTGCGAAGTAGCCGCACGAGAAAGACCCGTTTTACCTCCTCGTTCGGGTTGCACCCGCGAAATATTGGTGCGAATAGGCTTGGCACGTCGGGCGGCAATGTCTTCGCACAGCGTTTCGGGCGAGCCTTTGAACAGCAAAAAATCGTAGTCGTTCGTAGCGACCAACGGGGTGATTTCTAGGGTAAGTTCGCCAGTGTGCGCCGCCTCGAAACTGTACCATACCGTATGATGCTCGCGCGTGAATGCGTACAAACTTTTGGACGGATTTCCCCTGATTTCAAGCACGTTGCCATAGCCTTGCGGTGGGGTAGTAGGGCCAAAAAGTGTGTCGCGCTCTAAACGAATAGCCGTACGACAGTCAGCGTGTGCGCCTACTTGGGCAAGACCTTGCCCAAAAAGTTCGGTTGGTAGTATCGGTATCGCAAGGAGCGCGAAAAAAAAAGTACGTGCGAGGGGAACAAAACGTGTCTGCATTCTCTTTAATATTACAAAAAGGTTAATTAATTATGAACTTAAAGTTAAGAGACAGAAAAACGTGAGGAAGTTTACGACACAATATAGCACAATATGGCTCATTTGCCTATTTGCTAGCAGTATTCCGCTGAATGGGCAGCCTTTGTTGTTCGATGGCAGAGCGACTACACAAGAAAATAATCAGTTGTTCTGGTTGGCTCTGCTCGAAGTGGACAGCGGACGCAACCCGTATCTCAGTGAAAATTATAACAAACTGCGCTCTTTTTTTGCGCAGCTTTCCGAAAAAAAATATCAGCGGCAAGACTGGCGCGCGCTCAAAAAACTCTATCGAGAGGTAGGCAGTACGTTCTTAAAAGAGTACGAACGATTTACATTTCTGCCCGAACTGCTCGACCGCGGGGCATACGACTGCGTGTCGGCCTCGATGCTGTACGCCTTTATCTTCGAAAAAATGGGCTACGCATACAGCATTTATGCAACCTATACCCATGTGTATGTGGTAGTGCACCTACCCGAAAAGGATGTAATCCTCGAAGCCACCGACCCCGTATATGGGCTAGAGGCGAACCCACGCCGACAGGCGGAGCGCATCGAAGCCTATGTACAAGAAAGCCGCCAAGCCTTCCCGCAGGCCACAGAAGACAGCGCGTGGAGTCCTCGCCGGGTAACGTTGCAAGAACTCGTAGGGCTGCAATATTATAACTTGTTTTGGGTGCAGTATCAAGACAAAAATTATGCAGGTGCCACACGTGCCTTCAATCGCGCTGCGCACCTATACGGTGATGCCCCAGAAATTCAG
>CAYUJH010000031.1:0-372 GCA_964444995.1 uncultured Roseobacteraceae bacterium
CGGAGCTTCTGCCGCTGCCGTAGCGGCTGGTATGTGCATGGTGTCATTAGGTTCCGATACGGGCGGCTCGGTGCGGCAACCCGCTGCCTTTTGTGGTGTAGTAGGCTTAAAACCCACCTACTCGCGCATTTCGCGCTTTGGGCTGATTGCCTACGCCTCCTCGTTCGATGTTATCGGGCTAATGGGGCACGACGAGCGCGACCTAGCCCTTGTACTCGAAATTATTGCCGGCGACGACCAACAAGACGCTACCGTGTCGCGCCAAGCAGTACCTGCCTATTCGAAAAATATGGAAGCCCCCTTGCAGCCCTTGCAGATTGGCTACATCCGAGAAACGCTCGAAACCGAAGGCATACAAGAAGCAGTGCGGTT
>CAYUJH010000031.1:382-12047 GCA_964444995.1 uncultured Roseobacteraceae bacterium
AGTGCGGTTAAAAACGCTCGAAAAGCTCGAATGGCTGCGCAGCGAAGGGCATCGGGTAGTCCCGATTGACTTTCCGATGCTGCAATACGTATTGCCTACGTACTACATCCTGACCGCCGCCGAAGCCAGCACAAACCTCTCGCGCTACGACGGGGTGCGGTATGGCAAACAAATCCCCGCAGAAGATATTGAACAGATGCTAAAAAAAACGCGCTCCGAGGGCTTTGGCGCGGAGGTAAAACGCCGCATCATGCTCGGTAGCTTTGTGCTAAGCGCCAGCTATTACGATGCCTACTTCACAAAAGCGCAAAAAGTCCGTAACCTCATCCGCACCGAAACCCAGCGGTTGCTCTCTACCTACGACTTCCTGCTTTGCCCCACCACGCCAAGCACCGCCTTTGCCCTCGGCAGTTTCAACGAAGCCGACCCTTTACAGATGTACCTTGCCGACCTGTACACCGTGCAAGCATCGGTAAGTGGCGTGCCGGCGATTTCCGTACCCAACGGTACCGACCAAAACGGCTTGCCCATTGGATTGCAGGCGATGGCGAACGTATTTGAGGAGGGAAAATTATTAGCATTTTCAAAATATTTGCAAACTTTTTCGAGTTAGAACAATGTAATCTAACCCTCTTATCATCTTTTAAGAATTAAAACTATCCGATTCCTATGCAAAAAATAGCCTACGCGTTTTTAGTTTCCTGTTCGCTCTGCCTAAGCGCGCTTTCAGGCGGCAGTGTATATGCACAGACCCCTCTCGATAGTTTGTTCACAGTCCAACTTCCTTCCGACTACGACTTCCCACTCAATCAGGTGGTGGAAGCCGTAAACATTACCCCCGAAGTTGCCCAGCTTTACTTCGATACCACCTCGGCAATGCTCATCGAAGAAATTGTGCTCGACCCCAACTACGTACCTTACGTATCGGAGAGCCTCATCCTCGACCGCCTCAGTTGCCTACAAAACGACTTGCCTCTTTCGTACCACGAGCGCGTACGCGTGTTCATAGACTACTTCGCTATTAAAAACCGCGACTTTACCCTGCGCGTCATACAGCGTAAAAATTTATACTTTCCCATTTTTGAGCGCGTGTTGGCGGAGCAAGGACTCCCCGACCAGCTCAAGTACCTCTCTATCATCGAGTCGGCACTTGTGCCCCATGCCCGCTCGCGTGCCGGTGCGGTAGGCTTGTGGCAGTTTATGCCCTACACCGGCAGGCTATATAGCCTCCGACAGAACTACTACGTAGATGAGCGCATGGACCCCGAAAAATCTACCATAGCCGCCTGCAAGTATCTCAAGCACCTCTACGAAATGTTCGGCGACTGGGAATTGGCGGTAGCTGCCTACAACTGTGGCCCGGGCAACGTACGCAAAGCCCTACGCGCTTTTGGAAAACCCTATCGCTTTTCGAACGACCCTGCCGATACAAGCCGTCCTTTTAATGGTATGTTGGGCAATAAGTCGCACTTTTGGGAAATTTATACCCGCCTGCCCAAAGAAACCCGCTCGTACTTACCACAACTTGTGGCAATGGTCTATGTGATGTCGTACGCAGAGGAGCATAATTTAATCCAAGAACAGCCTGCCTACCCTATCCCTACGGAAGATGTGTACGTGAGCCAATCGGTAGATTTGGCCAAGCTCGCCAAAGAAATTAATGTCTGCTACGACGACCTAAAGGCGATGAACCCACAACTCCGCTGGGGTATCTTGCCGGCCGACGCAAAAAACTACAGTATCAAAATACCTACCGTACGCACCCAAAAGTTTAACAACCAACGCGAGGAAATCTTAGAGAAAATAAAATATACAGGAGGCAGAAGTCTTGCATACAGCGATGCCAACGAGCGCGTGGTAGGTGGGAAGTATTATCATACCGTGCGACGCGGCGAGTCGCTTGGCCTAATTGCTCAACGCAACGGAGTAGCCCTTTCCAAACTACGGGCATGGAACAACCTCTATACCAACCTGATAAAGCCCGGGCAAAAGCTAATTATTTATGGCCCAGACTCCCCTGCAAAAACAAGCCCTTCGCGCACAAGCGCATCCGTAGCAAGCAACGGCGGACAAGCCGTTCCGCCGAGCAAGGTGCACATCGTCCGCTCTGGCGACTCGCTCTGGACTATCGCCCAACGCTACAAGGGATTGACGGTCGAAAAACTCAAGCAGCTCAATAACCTAAACGGCAGCCGCCTTACGCCCGGCCAAAAACTCAAACTAGGATAGGCAAATGAACCCGTGCGTAGCTGTACATATACAACACAGGAGCCAACGCCGAACTGGCTGTTGGCTCCTGTGTTGTATAGCTCTTGCTTTTATAACAGGCTGCAAGGAGTTCAGTAGCACGGTATCGGAAGCGCAGCCTATTTCGCACGAACTATGGGACGCGCAAGTTGCTAAGTATGTAAGCCCAGAGGGCCGCGTGCGCTATGCAGCTTGGCTTGCCGACACGACCGTATTGAACGCCTATTTAGCTACCCTTTCTGCCGGCTTTCCTACCGCCGCACATTGGACAGAAGCCGAACGATTGGCCTATTGGATAAATGCTTACAACGCCTTTACCGTACAACTTATCCTGCGGAATTATCCCGTAAAAAGCATTGAAGACATAGGCCCCAAGCTCGCTGTGCCGTTCATAAACTCTGTATGGGACATCCCTTTTATAGGCATAGAAGGGCATACGCTGACCCTGAACAACATCGAACACGATATTTTGAGGAAAGAGTTTGACGAGCCGCGTATTCACTTTGCTATCAACTGCGCCTCCAACTCTTGCCCGCCGCTGCTGCACGAAGCCTACACGCCCGAAAAACTCGAAGCGCAACTCGAAGCACAAGCGTTCCGCTACCTGCTCGACCCAAGGCATAACGTGCTAAAAGAAACAAGCGTGGAGCTGTCTAAAATATTCTTTTGGTTTGGGGGCGATTTTAAAAAAGAAGGCTCGCTCATAGACTTCCTGAACCGATACGCCCCCACGCCTATTCGCGCCGACGCATCGGTCTCCTACCGCACCTACGACTGGAACTTAAACGAATAGCCCTGCCGTTAGGTCTTAAAATACGCCGCCTTATCACAAATGGCACGACTTTTACGGCATAACCCACAGTTGCTTTTACAGTTTGTAAAGAAAAAAAACGCATGAACACTCCTAAAATCTACGTACTCGGTGTAGTGGCTCTGCTGATGAGCCTGCCGACCTTTGGGCAAGAAGACCCATACGCTAACCAATACAATGAAAGCTCGGTCCGCCCTATCCGCCGCGACGACCAAATGTTCCGCAAGTCGCTCTGGTGGCGTATGGACCTGCGCACACGCCAAAACGAGCCTTTTTTCGCACAAAACAACGAACTATCACGGATTTTGATTGATGCCGTGCGCGAAGGGCGCATCGAGCCATTCCAAAACGACTCGCTCACGCGCCGCATGAGCATAGACGAGTTCAACGAAAAACTCCGCATCCCGCAAGCCGTGCTCGACTTGGAGCACGACCTGCTAGAAAACGACGACGACGGATGGGAAGACACACTAGGAAAAGGGAAAAAGGCAAATGAACCAGTGAACAACGAGTATTTTCCTCGCCAACTCTACATCTTTGAGCTAAAAGAAGATTTGATTTTCGATAACCGCCGCTCGCGCATGTACAATGACTTACTCGCTATTACCATGATGCTCCCTGCCGAGCAGAATGCCATTGGCGTTGAAAAAGTCATCTGCTCGTTTAGCTACCGTGAATTGGTCGAAAAGGTGTTCAAACACAACCCCAAAGCCATTTGGTTTAACCCACAGAACGGAGCGCAGCACCGCAACCTGAGCGATGCCTTCGACCTGCGCTTGCACGGTAAATACCTCGTAAAATACGAAAATCCGCGCGATGGCTATATCGTGGATATGTACGGCAACAACAAACGCGCCCTACAAATGTCGGAACAAACGGTGTTTAAACTGATGGAATACGAGGCAACGCTTTGGTCGTACTAGTAAAAACAACAGCTTAGAACGGATAACCCACCCCTATATTGAGTACGCTCTGCCCTGCTGCCCCTAGTGGCCTACGCAACGAGAGTTGATTGCCCACAAACCGCTGGCCAAGCGGCAGGGCGGGGTCGTACATTTTTATCCCTAAGTCGAAGCGCACGAGGAGGAACGAGAAATCGAGGCGAAGGCCTGCCCCTGCTCCTACCGCAATTTCTCGCCAGAAGTTCCGCGTGGTAAACTTCGCACCGGGACGCGTTACGTCTTCTTCAGTCATCCAGATATTACCCGCATCCACGAAGAGGGCGTAATCGAAAAAACTAAACAAGTGCCCACGCAATTCGGCATTTAGCTCCAAAATTACCTCCCCAATTTGTTCGAAACTGTAGTCGAACGTGCCGTCGGGGCGCAGCGGTGGCGTGTATCCGCCTGGGCCAAGCCGGCGCGGCCGCCATGCGCGGTTGCTATTACTGCCCCCGCTAAAAAAATACTTTTCGTAGGGCAATACCCGCGTACCTTGCCCATACGGCTTGGCAATGCCCACATTTCCACGGCTCACCAACTCGGTATGCTCGCCAATGGGCCATGCTTGCCGGTAATCCACAAAAAATTTCGCAAAACGGTAGAGCCGAAGCCCTAAAAAAGCCTCATTTCCTTCAAAAAAGCGGTCTCCGACAAAATTAAGATAGTTCCCTCCCGACTCTAGGTGTATCTTGAAATAGTGTGTCTTGTTGAGCGCGAGTGCGTACCGGTCCGATGACTGCACATACGCCGCCACAAAGCTCGAAATCAGCGAGCGGTCGAAGCTCAACGCGAGCGTATTGCCTTGCGCTTCTAGTTCTTGCAGCCGTGTTTCAAAGGCTTCGCTCAGGCGGGTAGTGTAAATTACGCCAGCATCGAGCAGGTTGATATCGAACCGTGCGTTGTTGGCATTGCGCCATTGGTAGGTAAGCACCGACTGCAAATTGGTACGGCTGTACTCCGGCCTGTCTATAAACGAAAAACCGCTCGAAATTTGAGTGCGCGGCGCGTACATATTGAGCCACCGGTTGAGTTTTAGGCTCATAGGTAACAAAATGCGCGGAAAGGAAAGAGAAATATTGGCCCCGTATTCTTGGCTGTTGTAACTGTCGGAATCTTCTGTTACGCTCGCCTGCGCCTCGATGCCTACCCTGCCGCGAATTTCAAGGATTTCACAGCCTCCAAACGTGTTTCGGTTTTTAAGCGAAAGGCTAACAAATGGGCCGGGCAGTGCCTGCGCTACGTTTAGCCCTGCTTCGAGTGCATACTGGTATTTATCGTAGGGGTTGGTGAAGATGTTTGCCTTAAATGTTCCTCCTAGCGTGTCGTAGTTTACGTTGACAAATTTGAACATATCGAGCTGGGCAAGGGCACGTTGCGTGCGCTCGGTACGCGACAGACTGTATAGGCTATCGGGACGAATAAAAATTTTACTATCGAGCACGCGCTTGGAAAACCGGTTCTTCTCCTCCACATAGCGTATGCCTCGGAAAAGAGTATCTTCGAGTACACGGCGTTCTTGCATTCCCCCTACGTCGGTCTTGAATACCACTTCGTCGAGCTGGAAGATGCGGTGAGCGCGCCCCGACGGCGGGTTGCGTATCGCAACGGTGAGCCGTACATCGAGAGGGCTTTGAAAGGTATCTACCTCAAAAAAAATAAAAGACGTATTAAAGTTGAAATAACCGACATTGCTGAGCAAGCGGGTCAGGCGGCCGCGCTCGGCTTCGAGGTGAGCTTCGCGGTATTGTTTGCCTTGCTGTATGTGCGCCTTGAGGGTATCGGCCAAGACGAGCTGCCGGATGGCAGAGTCGGCGATTTGGTAGGTAACTTGCCGAAGCTGCGAAGCCTCGCCCTCTTGCACTTGGTAGCGCAGGCTCACCTTCTTCCGCCGGTAGGTGCGCACCGTTTCCACACTTACCCGGAAAAAACCATTTTGCTGCAGGTAGCGCGTTACTTGCGCGCTGGTTTGGGCGCAGAGGGCGGAGTCGTACAAGGTGGGTGGCTCGCCAACCGAGCGCATGAGCCAGTTGCCCTCGTTGAGGCGGGTTTGCAGCCGACCGAGCGCGTCGTTTTTCTTCCGTTGCAGGCGTTGAATTTTTTGGAGCATTTTGAGCGAGTCGGCGCGAATGTCGCGCACGGTGCCTTCAGCGAGCAACTGCTCAAATGCCTGCTGCAATGCGTCCTGGCGTTGTCCGTACGTTTGCTGCGCTTGTTGGAGGGCGCGTTCGTAGCGCGGGCGTTTGCGTTGAAATTTCTTTTCGCCAGCCCTGTACGCATACAGGTAAGGCATGATGGGCAGGTAGAAAATTTTGCGGTTGGGCTTCTGTTTGAAAAACGACTCGAGCGACTCGGTAGGGACTTCGCGGTTGCCCTGAAACGACTGCCGAACCAACAAATACTGCCCCTCCGGTACATTTTTGGTGGGTATGCAGCCGGAAAGCAGCAGAAAAAGCACCACGTATGGCAGCGCGTAGTTTGCCCGATAGAAAAGACGCACTCGCTCACCGTACTGGCGCACTGTTTTGCTATGTAGATAAAAAATTACGTTACGCACCCACAAAGTTATAGCAAGATTTATATGATTTGAGGATTTTCTTGATTTGATTTGCCTGATTTACAAGGTCTAACTTTCCCAAACTACGTTGCTTTGGGTATGTATCACGAGTCCCCCCAAAAAAATGAACAAGAAATGGGAAAAACGTATCCGCCAGCTGCATACTAAAAAATTTCGGCGTATGCACCAACAATTTTTGGCAGAGGGTAGCAAAGCCGTAGCCGAAGCCCTGCACTATCCCGAACGGCTAGAGGCTCTCTTTTACACGCCCAAGTTTGCCGAAACGTATGCACACGCACTAAAAGAACTTCGGTGTTCGCATCTGGAAGTGGAAGCCGATGCGCTACAAAAACTCGGCAGCCTGCAAACCAACGATGGTGCCTTGGCGATTGTGCGCATCCCTGCGCCGCATCTGTGGGCTAGCCCGCCTCCGTTTACGCTCGTACTCGACCAAGTGCGCGACCCGGGCAATGTAGGCACTATCCTGCGTCTTGCCGACTGGTTTTCGATAGACCGCGTCATTTGTTCGGAGAATTGCGTGGATACGTACAACCCCAAGGTGGTCGCCGCTTCGATGGGTTCTATTTTTCGGGTAGATGTGCAGACGGTTTCCCTAGAAACCTTTTTTGCCGAACTTCCCGCTGGCGTGCAAATTGCAGGTGCGTGCATGGATGGGCGCGACTTTGTAGAAGTAAACCCTCAGCCACCTTTTGTGCTGGTAATGGGCAGTGAGTCGCACGGGATTTCTGCCGAGGTGGACGCGCAACTCACCGAGCGCATCACCATTCCGGGCTATAGTGCCGCCGAGTCGCTCAACGTAGCGATGGCTAGCAGCATTCTTTGCGCACATTTTCGCCGCAAAATTCCACTGTCTTAGTCCCTAAACTACTACGGATACGGTATGCGCACTACGGTTTCAGCCGTTTGCGGGTGCTGACCGTATTGGCGCGCTGGCAACCATGCCGGGCCGTTGCGCAGCAGCAACTCCGCTTGCCATTCGTAGCTACTCGTGGGCGCGTCCTGAAAGCGAAAATTGTAGAGTTCGCCCTGCGCATTTACTGTAAAAATGACGGTAATCTCCCCAGAATTGGGTGCAGCGGTCGTGTCTGTTTGCAAGAAAGTATGTGCTGCAAGATAGGCTTGCAAGGCCGCATCTCCGCCTTGGGGCGATGGAAACAGCGTATTGATGTCGTAGGTAAATCGTTTGCCTTGTACATCGTAGGAAATGCCTTTGGTGAGCAGGCCGTCGTCGTAGTACTCCTCGAAATAAGGCGCACCGTTGGGGTGGTAGCCGTACCAAAGCCCCGTGCGCCTGCCTTCTTGGAACGCACCGTACAGGCTAATTACGCCGTTGGGGTGGCGTTGGATTTCCGTGCCGTTGCCTTCCTGCACCATTGGGAAGCCAAGCGTGTCCCACACGTGGAGCGTATAGGTGCGGTCTTTATAGTAGCGTTTCCGTTCTAATTTTCCGTTGGGATAGAAATATTCCCATTTTCCACTTTTATATTCTTTTTTGTACACGCCGGCGGCTTCGTAGGTACTGTCGGGGCTGTAGTACAAAAATACGCCGTCTTTGAGGTTGTCTTTGTAATACCCTTTCATCTGGATAGCGCCGCCGCGGTAAAAGTCGCGCACTTTGCCCTGCCAGCGGCCGAGCGAGTCTTTCTGCCCAATGCGAAAATAGGGGGCGGTTTCTACCGCATCGGTTTCGCGCCATGCCGAGTCGTAGTAAGTTTTGGTGGGGTACAGTACGGGCGGCGTATCGGCAAGAGAGGGAAGTTCTTCTTCTGGGACGACTGTTTGGTAGTTCAGAATATAGCGCAAGCCGGGCAGCGCACCCACCTGCTCGTTGAGCACCTCGATACTATCCCAATAAATGTACGACTCTTTTTCTAAGCTGTTGACACGCTGTTGCAGGCTCTCTTGGCGCAAAGAGCAATAGAGCAGTACAATGTGTTGGTCGGGCAGTAATTCGTAGGGTAGGTCGTCGAGGGCTGCAAAGCGTTGGCGCGTTTGTTCCCACGCGGGCATTGTACGCAGGAGCGTATCGAGGTAGGCTTGGTCGGTCGGGTAGTTGCCGCGCAACACGGCATCGGACAGGCGTTCTTTGTCCAGCAACTCCTGAAAAGCAGCATAGTAGCGCACCTGCCCTCTGGGGAGCAGCCAGAAAATCAGCCCAAAACCTAGTAAGAATAGTAGCGTGGCTTCGGCAAAAACGGGCAAATAGATGCGGTAACTCCGGCGTATTTCTACGAACAACAAGAGCAACATGCCGGTAAACAAGCCACCGAAGTGCCCGGCGTGGTCCACGTTCATGTAGGTGCCAAAGACGAGGTTGACCGCCACGAAAATCCCTAGGTTGACCAGCTGCCAGATAATTTCTTTGCGCGTTTGCCGTTCGTCGAGGATGCCGGCGAGCACTTGGTAGCCATACAGCCCAAAAATTGCGCCCGATGCGCCTACACTTGCCGTATAAACGTTCCAGCCGAGGCTGGCAAGTCCTCCACCGATGCCACACAAGAGGTAAAGTGCCAAAAAGGCGCGTTTTCCTACGAAGGCTTCTAGCGTACTGCCTAGTGAGAACAGGGCGTACATGTTGACAAGCAGGTGCAGGTAGCCCCCGTGCAGGAATAGGCTAGTGAGCAGCCTCCACGCTTCCCCGTTCAGGGTGAACGGATTGAAGTTCGCGCCCCATCGCAGCGCGACGTGCACCGAAAGGCTCGCCACCTCAAAGTGAACACCTTGCCGCAGCATATAGGCAAACACGCTCACGTTGGCAAGAACGAGCAGCAAAGTAACCGAAGGAAAATTTTCGCGAAGCCTACGTAGCGCGTGCATCTAACTTAGAGCCTTTTCGGGGTTCGAGGGGCGTGTGAGCGGGTCAGTCTTTGTAAATCTGAAAGGTAGGCGATTGCCCCTCGTACAGATAAGCGCGGTACATGCCTTCTGTGTTGAAGCACAGATAGATTTCTCCTTTCGTATCTACACCAACAAGACCGCCTAGCCCCCCTAGCTTGCCTACTTTTTCGTGGAGGACGTGGGCACAGGCTTCTGCCAACGAAAACTGCCGGTATTCCATCAAGCAAGAGACGCTGTGTGCAGCTACCGAACGTATAAAATATTCGCCAAAGCCTGTGCACGAGATAGCGCAGGTAGCGTTGTTGGCATACGTGCCTGCCCCGATGATGGCGCTGTCGCCTACGCGCCCGTACTTTTTGTTGGTGAGTCCGCCGGTAGAAGTGGCCGCAGCAAGATTACCCGCCTTATCGCGTGCGACTGCTCCTACGGTGCCGTATTTGTCTTCCGGTTCGTCGGGCTGCTCGGAGGGCAGTTGTGTGGAGGGTGCCGGCAGACCATTCGCTACGCCGTTGGGCATTTCGGAGTGGTCGAGCTTGGCCTTGCCGATATTTTGCGCCACGAGGAGTTGGTCGTAACGCGCCTGCTGGAAAAAGTATTCGTTGTCTTCAAAGGCTACGTCGTGCAGTTCGGCGAAATCGAGGGCTTCGCGGCCGCTCAGATAGACGTACTCCGATTTTTCTAGCACCATGCGCGCCATTTTTATAGGGTTACGCACGCTGGCTATTTTCGAGACGGCTCCTGCGGCGAGCGTTTTGCCATCCATGATAGAGGCATCCATTTCGTGCACGCCTTTGTTGGTAAATACCGAGCCTCGCCCAGCATTGAACAGCGGGCAATCTTCTAAATAGGCTACGGCAAGTTCTACCGCGTCGCAGGCACTTCCTCCTTTTGTTAGTAAGGTACTTGCGCGTTGCAAGGCTTCTTGTAAGGCAAGTAAATGCGATTTTTCTTGTTCGGGAGTAATTGTGCGTCGGTTCAATACGCCTGCGCCTCCGTGTATAGCAATACTAAATTTATTCATGAGCAATGAGCATGAGTGTAAGGTCTTTTCGTTCAATAGGAAAATCAACGTGTAAGGCGGCGATTGTTTGTACACAACCTCGCGCAGCCAATAAACTAACCGCGGGAATTATCCCGCCCAACGGAAATAAGCCTGTTTGATTACTAAGGTAGCAAACTTCTTGTAGGGCATCAAATGAACGGTATGCCTTTTTTAGATGTATGCCCAAAAAAGGAGTCGCTCCGAAAAGCTGTGTGCATGAAAAAAGGGGGTTATTGCCCCCCGTTTACCGCATAAAAAATACGAAGCTGATTGGCTAAAATTTTAGTGAAGCCTTTTACGTCGTCGCCGCTCCATGCGTTGTTCATTTCGCCGTAGTCGCCAAAGGCGGGGTTCATTAAGTTATTTTCCGACTCAATTCCCTCTATTTCAAAGCGATATGGGTGGAGTTTGACGAACACCTTGCCCGAAACTTGCCCCTGTGTACTCGCCAAAAACGCCTCTACGTTGCGCATGACCGGGTCGAGATATTGCCCTTCGTGCAACATCATTCCATACCAGTTGCCCATCTGCTCTTTCCAATACAGTTGCCACTTGGTAAGCGTGTGTTTTTCGAGCGCGTGGTGCGTTTTGATGACCAAGAGCGGCGCGGCGGCTTCAAACCCTACGCGCCCTTTGATACCGATGATGGTGTCGCCCACGTGGATGTCGCGGCCAATGGCGTAGGCTGCCGCTATTTTTTCGAGTGCCTGAATGGTTGCGACCGGCCCGAGCTGCTCGTCGTTCAAACCTACGACTTCCCCTTTTTCGAAGGTAAGCGTAATGCGCCTAGGGGTAGTTTCCGAAAGTTGAGTGGGGTACGCCGTTTCGGGCAGGGCTTGGTGCGAGGTAAGGGTTTCGGCACCCCCTACGCTCGTACCCCACAAGCCTTTGTTGACCGAATATTGTGCTTTTTCCCAGTTCATCTCTACGCCTTTGGCTTTCAGGTAAGCAATTTCGGCTTGGCGCGAGAGCTGCTGGTCGCGGATGGGCGTTAAAATCTCTACATCGGGCAGTAAGATGTTAAAAACAAGGTCGAAACGAACTTGGTCGTTCCCTGCGCCCGTACTGCCGTGCGCCACATATTTTGCACCCACTTCTTTGGCGTAGCGGGCAATTTCGAGTGCCTGAAATACGCGCTCGGCACTTACCGAAAGCGGGTAGGTCTGATACCGAAACACGTTGCCATACACCAGATAGCGCACCGCTTTTTC
>CAYUJH010000032.1:0-11903 GCA_964444995.1 uncultured Roseobacteraceae bacterium
ATAATTTCGCAAACTTCATGCGCTTCGGTATATGTAGTTTTACACGCCTATTTTATCTTTTCGTTTTACGGCGTTGTTACCAATATTGTCTTCGATGTACTGCACAATCGCACCGGCTACGTCCACCCGCGTAGTTTTTTCGATACCTTCTAGCCCCGGCGAGGAGTTGACCTCGATGACGAGCGGTCCGCGCGAAGAGGGCAGCATGTCCACGCCGGCGATTTTGAGACCAAGCGCATTGGCAGCCTTTATCGCCATCGCTTTTTCGCTGCGCGAGAGCGTGATAGGTTCGGCGTGTCCTCCTCGGTGCAGGTTCGAGCGGAAGTCGCCCTCTTGCCCCTGCCGTTTCATGGCGGCGACCACTTTTCCGTCCACCACAAAGGCGCGCAAATCGGCGCCGCGTGCTTCTTCGATAAACTCTTGTACCAAGATGTTAGCTTCTAGCCCATAAAAGGCTTCGATAACCGATTTCGCCGCTTTTTGTGTTTCTGCTAACACTACGCCAAGCCCTTGTGTTCCTTCTAAAAGTTTGACGATGAGAGGTGCACCTCCGAGCTGCTTGATGAGATTTTTGGTATCGCTAGGATGGAAGGCAAAGGCTGTTTTAGGGATATTGACCCCAGCCTGCGAGAGGATTTGCAAGCTGCGGAGTTTGTCGCGTGAGCGTACCAGCCCCAAACTGCTCAGGGTGGTAAATACGGTTTTCTGCATTTCGAACTGCCGAATGATGGCACTGCCATAGAGCGTAACCGACGCGCCAATGCGTGGCACGATGGCATCAATACTTACCAGTTCGCGGTCGCCCAAGAAGATTTGAGGCCTGCCTTTTTCCATAATTACGTAGCATTTGGCATGGTTAATCACCTCGGCTTCGTGCCCACGTTGCTGTATGGTTTCTACAATCCTTCGGGTAGAATACAGGTTGGCGTTTCGAGAAAGTACGACTATTTTCAACACAATACGTTTTTAAGAGTTCCTTTGAAGTTGTTTTTGCTTGCACGAGAGGTCGGTTTGGTTTACATCGACCAAAAACCGCTTTTTGAGAATTTTTTTACCCAACAAGACGGGATATTTCATGTTTTCGCGGTCGGAGAGGGTGAAATCGGCCGTAATAACCTCGCCAAAGATGATGACTTCTGTCTGAATCGTATAGCGGTATTCCGACTGACCGAACGAGTTTTTGATGCGTTTTTCGGTAAAATCCTTTACGCGGTATTCGATGCCGTTGTAATTGGGGTGGCTAGGGTCGAGCAGGTAAAAGCTAATCCATTCTTGCCCGTCGCGTTCTACTAATTTTACTTTATGGCAATGAATTGCCGAGGTCTCCGCGCCGGTGTCGATCTTGCAGGGCAGGTCGAATAGCGAGAGCGTGGGGAAGTCCACGTGGTCGAGGCTGCCAATGATTTTCAGGGAAGCAAGTTTTTTCTTTTTCATAACACTTCGAACTAATAGCTACCGACTATGTACCAAAAGGGTGCATTTCAAAACTTCGCATCACAAGCCCGAAGCCTTTCACAGCGCAGTTGAATAGAAGGGTAGAATACCCAAAAGCGTAATTTTGAAATGCACCCTACCAAAACGCCTACGCTAGGCGGGCAAAAGTAAACGAAAATTATATGCTGCCTACTGCGCGCGCAAAAGTTTTTGAGAGATACATGTTTTTGCAACAAGTCTGAAGCCTCACTGGTTATTCCGCAAGATGTTTAGCGCGAAAGCCCACGGCTTGGCGGCATGGTGCTCAAAATTTGGTCGAGGGCAAACTCGTCGGAAACAAGTACTTGCCGCGCCTTGCTGCCTTCAAACGGCCCGACGATGCCCGCTGCTTCGAGCTGGTCGATGATGCGGCCGGCGCGGTTGTAGCCGAGGCTCAACTTGCGCTGAATGAGCGAGGTGCTGCCCTGCTGATGCACCACCAGCAGGCGTGCGGCGGCTTCAAACATTTCGTCGCGCTCTTGCAGGTCAATGCCCCCGCCGAAGTCGTTGCTGTCGCCGGCGTATTCGGGGAGCAGATAGGCTGTTTCGTAGCCTTTTTGCTTGCTGATAAACTCGCACACCCGCTCAATCTCGTCGGTATCTACGAAGGCGCACTGCAAGCGAATAATCTCCGAACCGTTGGACAGCAGCATATCGCCCATGCCGATGAGTTGGTCGGCGCCGCCAGTGTCCAGAATGGTGCGCGAGTCAATCTTAGACGAGACGCGGAAAGACAGACGCGCCGGAAAGTTCGCTTTGATAATCCCCGTAATAACATCTACCGACGGACGCTGCGTGGCAATCACGAGGTGAATCCCGATGGCGCGTGCCAGCTGCGCAAGGCGCGCAATCGGCATCTCTACTTCTTTGCCTGCGGTCATCATTAAGTCGGCCAACTCATCAATTACCAACACGATGTAAGGCAAGAACCGGTGTCCTTTTTCGGGGTTGAGTCGGCGGCGGCGGAATTTTTCGTTGTATTCTTTCAGGTTGCGGCAGCCGGCTTCTTTGAGCAAGTTGTAGCGGTTGTCCATTTCCACGCACAGCGAGTTCAATACGTGTACGGCTTTGCTCGTATCGGTAACGATGGCTTCTTCAGCATCGGGCAGAGCGGCCAAAAAATGACGTTCTAGCGTATTGAACAAGGTGAGTTCTACCTTTTTGGGGTCCACCAAAACGAATTTTAATTCGGCAGGGTGTTTTTTGTAGATAAGGGACGACAAAATAATGTTAAGACCTACGGATTTTCCTTGCCCGGTAGCACCGGCCATGAGCAAATGCGGCATCTTGGCTAGGTCGGTAACGAACACTTCGTTCGAGATAGTTTTTCCGAGGGCAATCGGCAGGGCTTTGTCGGTACTGCGGAAAGCATCGGTGGCTAGGATAGAGCGCAGCTCCACCATTTCGCGGTTTTTGTTGGGCACCTCGATACCGATAGTTCCCTTGCCCGGAATGGGCGCGATGATGCGGATGCCGAGGGCGGCGAGGCTCAGGGCGATGTCGTCTTCGAGGTTGCGGATGCGCGAAATTTTGATGCCGGCATCTGGCACAATTTCGTAGAGGGTAACGGTGGGGCCAATCGTGGCTTTTATCGAAGAAATACCGATTTTAAAGTCGTTGAGCGTCTTTACGATGCGGTCCTTGTTTTCGTTGAGTTCTTGCTGGGTAACTTTTACCTTGCCGCTGCTTGGTTCGTTGAGCAGTTCGAGTTTGGGGAACTGGTACGCGCCCAAATCGAGGCGGGGGTCGTAAAAATCGCTGTCTTCCACCTGCACCACTTCAATAGCCCCCGACGTATCCAGCTCTTCGTCGGGTTCGGCGAACTGGTCGGCTTCGTAGCGCACACGGGCGGGCAATTTTGTGGGTAGGGCAGTTGTGGGCTCCTCGGTAGCCTCGTCTTGTAGGAGTTCGTCGTCGGCTTCGTTGCTGATACGGCTGCTATTTTCTACGTGCAAGGTAAGCGACTCTTCTTCTGTGTCTGCACCTTTTTTGGGTGTATTTTCTTTCTTTTTAGACCCAAAAATATTCCACGACTTTTTGAGCTTCCCCGCCATGCTAGCTTTGCTTTCTTTGTTTTTCATCGCGTCTTCGATGATTTCTTTTTCGCGCATTTGGCGAGTGTTTTCCGTTGAAGGTTCGTCGTGGTCGTCGCTGTCTTCTTCGGTGTGAGCAGCCTCTTTGCCGGGGTAGTGAATCGTGAGGGGAACACCCGAAGCAGCACGTTTTTCGGTGGGTTGCGCAGTTTCGTCAGGTTTTTCTTGAGCGGGCGTATTAGGCACAATCGGTTGGGTGATAAACCAACCTTTTAGCTCGCTTAGCGAGGAGGTACGCACAAAATACACCGAGAAAATAGCCAGCGAAAGTATTAAAAACAGCGGTGTGCCCAGTCCGGCGAGGCTATTGAGTAAAAAAGCAAGCTGATAGCCCACGCCGCCGCAAAGGAAGCTAAGTGTGGAGCTTTCGGTGGGTTCGGTTTGTATTTCGATGTAGCCCAATAAAGTGCTTATCCACAACATAGAGAAAAGTACAAATCCTAGCGTTTTTTGCAGGGGTAAAAGGCGGATATTAAACACAATTTTATAGCCCATCACGAATAGGTATAGGCAGAATAGGAGAGAGGCGACTCCAAAAAGGCGATACACGAGGAGGTGGGCAAGCCATGCCCCGGTAAGGCCCAACCAATTTTGCACCTCTAGGCCGGAACTAACAAGTTGCCCGCTCAAAAGAGATTCTACCACGCTTTGGTCGGCTTTGCCTGTAAACAGGTAGGAGGTCATGGCAAGGCCAAGAAACACAGAAGAGAAGAGCAATAACAAGCCCAAACTGGTGTGAAATCGGCGGTCGCGCACAAACGAAAAATCGAGCTTCGGCATACTACCCGAAGGCATAAACGACTTTGAACTACTCCCTTTTTTTGTGCTTTTCTGAGAGCGGTAGGTATTTCTTTTTACTGCCATACTATATGCGTAAAATCCTGTGAAGATTTATGGTTTTCTTGATGTTTTTTCTGTACAGATGCGGTGCAAGACAGGCTCGGTACGTGGCAAATTTACGCTTTATCGCGGTTAATTTTGCAGCCTTTTGCTAAATTGCTCGTTTTTTGGAAGCGCGTCTTTTCGGCGCTCGCCCGAACATTTTTCTGCACACCTGGTCTTATCTTGGGCGAACCTTGAACGAACTATACCCTTTCAAGACTGCACCAATTAACAAATTACGCAACTTTACAACGATATTGCAACTACAACGCATTGATTATAAATAAAATAGCGTTTACAACTTTCTAGGCATGAATTCCCCTAAAACGATTACACACCACAGCACGTTTGCAAGCGACGTACACCGAGGCTTATCGTCAACACCCAAATACCTCCCCTCGAAATACTTCTACAATGCGCAGGGCGACGCGCTTTTCCAACAGATTATGCAGTTGCCGGAGTACTATCTCACCCGCTGCGAATTTGAGATTTTTTCCCAACAAAAAGCCGAAATTTTGCGCCTGTTTCGGCAAGACTTGCCCGCTGAAGAGGCGTTTCAGCTCATTGAGTTTGGCGCAGGCGACGGACTAAAAACTAAGGTACTGCTCACGCACTTTCTGGCGGAAAATATGCGATTTTCTTACTCGCCGGTCGATATTTCAAGTAATGTGTTACGGCAACTTACCCATAGTTTGCAGCGAGAACTGCCCAGCTTGCACGTAGAGCCTATCGAAGCTGATTACTTTGCCGCACTCGAACGGGTACGCACCCTCGCGCCCTTGCCGCGCACTACGCGCCGCATCGTGCTATTTTTGGGAAGCAACTTGGGTAATTTTGCCCCAGCTGAAGCCGATGCGTTCCTACGTGCGATTGCCGACCGGCTCGCCCCCGGCGACCTGCTATGTTTGGGGCTAGACCTGCAAAAAGACCCCGCGCTCATCCTGAACGCCTACAACGACGCGGCAGGCGTTACCCGTGCATTCAACCTCAACCTTTTGCAGCGCATCAACGACGAACTCGACGGAAATTTCCAGCTCAATCAGTTTGCCCACTACCCAACGTACCACCCTATCACCGGCGAAACGCGTAGTTACCTGATAAGCCAGAAAAAACAGCGCGTGGTTCTTGGCGCTATTAACATGTCCGTAGAGTTTGACCTCTGGGAGCCTATCGAAATGGAGCTTTCTTACAAATACGCACCTTCTGAAATTGAAAAAATGGCGCAAAATTCAGGTTTTGAAGAAGTTACAAGACTTTTTGACTGCAAACACTATTTTACCAACGCCGTATGGCGCAAGAACGCATAAGGGCAACGCATCTAAGAAAAATACGCTGCAATATAGTTCGACAACCCAAAAACTGTATTTTTGAGGCTATGAAATCACTACGCCTTCTTTTCTTTGGTCTTTTTTTGTGCGCATTTGTACGCTGCACGCCTACTGAGCCTTCTACGCCTATGCAAACAAGCACCGAACCCAACACGCCGCGCACCTACCTAGCCCTGGGCGACTCCTACACGATTGGCGAAGCGGTGGCAGAAGCCGAGCGTTGGCCCAATGTATTGGCAGCGCGACTTACCGAACGGGGTACGCCCGTTGCGCCGCCGCGTATTATTGCCCGTACCGGCTGGACGACCGACGAACTGCAAGCTGCCATCCGCGAGGCTGAAATCGGCGAAACATACGACCTCGTCTCCTTGCTCATAGGGGTCAACAATCAGTACCGAGGGGCAGCCCGCGGCTACGATACGGCTACCTACCGCCGCGAGTTTGCTGCGTTGTTAGAGCAGGCGATAGGCTTCGCCGGCGGGGAGGCGAGCCACGTATTCGTAGTCTCGATTCCCGACTATGGCGTTACCCCTTTCGTGCCCGACGAAGACAGCCAAAGAGTCGCGCAGGAAATAGATATGTACAACGAAATCAATAAACAGGAGTCGGAACGACGCGCAGTACCCTACTTCGACATTACCCCCGGCTCGCGGCAAGCACTCACCGACCGCACGCTCATTGCCACGGATAACCTGCACCCTTCGGGTAAAATGTATGCGCAGTGGGTAGCGCAGATGGAGCAGCGCGTCTTCGAGATGCTGCAATAACAGCCTAAAACCGAGCGCCGCGAGTGCCCAAACGCATAAATCTTGACATAAATTTTGGTATCCTTTGCATTCCTCAAAAGAAATTTATTACTTTAAGGACACAAAGGGAATACTGTTTTACCTCACTTAAAAAACGCATTACAACGTATGTCAAGGATAGATGTTACCGTCAAGTCGTCGGAAGGCCCTATAAAGGGAGGCGCGCGCAAACTCGCTAAACACGATACTGAAAACAACTTTCTGGTGGAAATTGCATGGGAGGTGTGTAATCAGGTCGGTGGAATTTATACCGTTATTCGCTCCAAAGTGCCCACTATCAAAGAGCGCTGGGGCGAGAATTACTTCCTCATCGGGCCGTATGTCCACGAGAACGTATCGGCTGTGTTCGACCCAATCGACGACTACAACGACCCCGTTGGTAAGGCTGTGCACGAGATGCGGCAGCAAGGCTTTGAGGTACACTACGGCGTATGGCTCGTATCGGGCAGGCCGCGTGTGGTACTGTTTAATCCGTTTTCGGTTATGGATAGGCTCGGTAGCTACAAATACGACTTTTGGGAGCATCACGCGATTTCTTCGCCCGAAGGCGATACCTTAACCGACCAAGTGATTGCCTTTGGCTACCAAGTGAAAGAGTTTTTCCGCATCCTGAGCCAAGACCACATTCGTGCTGGCAAAAATATCATCGCGCACTTCCACGAGTGGATGGCAGGCGTACCTATCCCTATCATGCGCCGTTATCAGTTACCGGTAAAAATCGTGTTTACCACCCACGCAACCATGTTAGGGCGCTACCTTGCCATGAACGACCCGCTTTTCTACGAATATTTACCTTTCTACGATTGGGAAAAAGAAGCGGCACATTTTAACATTAGCGCACGCGTTCGCATTGAGCGCGCAGCAGCGCACGGTAGCCACATCTTCACCACCGTCAGCGACGTAACCGACCAAGAGTGCGAGCATTTGCTCGGCCGAAAGTGCGATGTAATTGTGCCCAATGGTATCAATATCGAGCGTTTTGAAGCCTTGCACGAATTCCAGAACCTGCACCTTGAATACAAAAAGAAAATTCAGCAGTTTGTGATGGGGCACTTCTTCCAGAGCTACTCCTTCGACCTCGATAAAACGCTTTATTTCTTCACCTCAGGCCGCTACGAGTACCGCAACAAAGGCTACGACCTCACGCTCGAAGCCCTTGCCCGCTTGAATTGGAAAATGAAAGCCGCAGGGTTAGATACTACGGTCGTCATGTTTTTGGTAACCAAAAAACCGTTTGAGTCGGTAAATCCTCGGGTGTTGCATTCTCGCGCCGTTATGGAAGAAATTCGGCAGACCTGCGAGCAAATACAAAAGCAAATAGGTAACCGGCTGTTCAATGCTACGGCGGCGAGCAAAGACCACCGCCTGCCCGAACTAAACGATTTTATAGACGACCACATGCGCCTCAAACTCCGTCGGACGCTGCAAAGCTGGAAGTCAAGGCACTTGCCTTCTATCGTTACCCACAACCTCTACGATGACGACAAAGACGAGGTGCTGAATTTCTTACGCTCTTCGAAACTACTCAACAGTGCCGAAGACCGCGTAAAAATTGTCTATCACCCAGATTTTATCTCTTCTACCAATCCACTGTTTGGCATTGACTACACGCAGTTTGTACGGGGCTGTCATTTGGGGATTTTCCCTAGCTACTACGAGCCGTGGGGCTACACGCCGATGGAATGCACGGCGAGCGGTGTGCCAGCCGTTACGAGCGACCTGTCCGGTTTTGGCGACTACGTGCTAAAAAGTATGCCCGACCACAACGCACGTGGTATCTTCGTGATTGACCGCCGCCATGGCGACTACAACAAATCGGCTGACCAACTCGCTGACCTGCTGTTCGACTTTGTGATGCTCTCGCGCCGCGACCGTATTACGCAACGCAACATCGTAGAAAGTTCTTCGGTATTTTTCGATTGGGAATACCTCGCCTACCACTACGAAGATGCCTACCAGCAGGCACTTCAGGTGTAAGGTAGTACGCTGTTTTCGGGTATTATACACTTGTATAATTACTACACTCTTAGCTGGTATATTTTTGCGCGTCTTGGTATAACATTACTTTTGTTATATGAAGACGCGTTTTTTGAGTTTAACCATAACCTCTCGCTCTATGAATCAACTGCTCATTACCCTGAAAGACACACACCACGCTGACCTTTTACAGAATTTCCTCAAGACGTTGGCATACGTGGAAACTGTGGAGTGGCTACCGCTCGAAACTCCTGCGGATGCGGAGGAGAGAGCGAAAGAGGCACACGAGGAAAAGCAGCCTGTGGATTATACCGTCCAAGCTATTGAAGCAATTGCCCAGCAGTTTCCTGAGGATCATTGCTGGACGTACCAAGACCTTCAGCAGCATTTCCCCGAAGCCTTGAAAATCAGAGTAGAAATTTTAAACCAACAGATTCAAATTATGCCAAGTCCGCAAGAACTTCATCAAGAGATTGTCGCTGAACTCTTCATAGCGATGAGGGCGCACGCCAAGAAATATGGGTTGGGAAAGGTCATTATTTCTCCCTTTGATGTGGTACTAGATGAGCATAATGTTGTAGTGCCCGATGTGGTGTTTATTTCGATAGAACGCCTGTCTATATTGGATGGGAAACGTGCTAATGGTAGCCCTGACTTGTTGGTAGAGGTGTGGTCGCCGGGGAATAGCAAAGCCGAGCGCGAGAAAAAAAGAGCTATTTACGAGCAAAAAGCGGTAAAAGAATTTTGGTCAATCTTCCCCGAGGAGCGTCGCGTGGATGTTGCCCGTTTGGTAAATGGACGTTACCAAACTTTTTCGGAGGGTGCAGGGCAAGGATGTATTCGTTCTTCGGTTTTGCAGCATTTTGAAATTCAAATAGAAGATTTCATGCCCGACATTTTCTTTAAACCTTAATAAAACACATTGATTTTCAAAGGGTTTGGAACGAAAAACCAGCAGCGAGCAGCGCGTCTAAAAAGCTGGGAAGGACTTCCCGTAGCTTTTTTTCCGTTTTCAGGCTGTCATGGAAAACGACGATAGAACCAGCACGGCTGTACTGTGTAGTTTTTTGCAGGCAGTAGGCAGCAGAAATTTCTTTGGCAAAATCTCCACTCAACACATCCCACATGATAATTTGGTACCCTTGCGCCCGCAACTGCACCGATTGGCTTTTTTTTATGCGTCCGTAGGGCGGACGAAATAGGCGCGGCTGTGTGGCAACCTGAGCATTAAATTCCTGAAAATTACTCATTTCTGTTTCGCATAAACGCACGTTTTCGAGGTAGTAGGCAGTGGACTGTCGCCAGCCGCTCAGGTGGTGGTACGTATGATTACCGACTCGGTGCCCACCTGCCAGAATTTGCGAAAACACTTCAGGATATTTGCGGATATTATCGCCCACACAGAAAAACGTTGCAGGGATATTGCGCACAGCAAGTTCTTGCAGTACCCACTCGGTTACGTCGGGGATGGGGCCGTCGTCGAACGTGAGATAAATAGTTGGCAGGTCGTGCGGCATCTTCCAGATAAAATGTGGGAACAGCCAACGCAGCAGAGGGAGTGTTTTGAACGGGAAAAGGGTCATGTTATCATTTGTTTTTTTGAGAGCCGAAAAAAGATTTCACCAGAAAAGTAAAAAATCGTTTTTGTAATTTTATTACCTTGGCTGCCAAGAATTGCTAAATTCGTACAAAACAAGCTATTACTTAATCATTTAAAAAATCATTTCACTTATGGAAGAAAACAACGTTTCAGTACCCGCCGTAGCGGTAAAGTATGGGCTTATTATGGGGGTAATCTCCTTTGCAGTTGGGCTTGCTACTACCTACGCCTTTGTATCTGGCTCGCTCTCTATGTTACTCTTTGGCGCCGCCGCGTTTGGTGTGAGCCTACTTGTAATGATTGTATTCATGGCCTTGGCGTACCGCGAATTTAAAGGGGGCAATGGCGGCTTTATGTCCTTCGGACAGGGAATGGGTATCGGGGTTTTATTAAGCATCGTGGCGGCAGCTTTGGGAGTAATCCTTTCTACGGCCTACTACCAATTTGTGGACACGGAAATTCAGCAACAGGTAGTAGAACGCACTATTTCGGCAACTACTGAAATGGTGGAAGGTATGGGCGGTGAAACGCCCGAAGGTTTTGAGGAAGATTTACGTGCACAGACGGAAGCCAATAATTCGTTGGGTAAGCAGCTCGTTTCGAGCCTTTTGTTCGGAGCGATTGGTGGCGGCATCATCGCCCTGATTATGTCGGCGATTATGAAACGAACGCCGGACGAGGAGTAGCGCCTTTCCTGTGGCTTGTATCTATCCGGGTATTCCTTTAAACACGCCAACCAGTCGGCGTGAAAATAGTACTATATAGCGTACATTATAACCTACATCTATAGCCCACGATTTCGATTGTGGGCTATTTGCTTTTCAAAAAATACTACCCCAATCACACCCACACGGCAAACACCTCTTTCCCCTCGTGCCGAATTTCCTCCTCGCGCCACGTAGGGTTTTTGCGGTCGTCGAAAATTAGTAAGTAGCCGCGCTGTACGTTGTGAATGTCCAAATAATTCGCTAACTGGTTCAGACCCTTTTGGTGGGCGCTTTCTCCTTGCCAACGTTTTAGCTCAATGATGTATCTCCACTGTAAGTAGGTAACTACGATGTCCAAACGCTTCTCTTCCGAAGTCTCCACCTCCTTGAAATCGTAGCCCTGCCCGTTGATGATGGGCTTGAGAAATGACAAGAAAATCAATCTCCATTCGCGCTCTATCAAGTCGTTGTTCCGTTGGCTGTACTGCTCCTTCATAAAGGCTTGGAATTTGCGTAAAACGCGCTCCAAGTCAAGGCCGCCGTCTGCGGAGAAGTACGTGTCCCTGAAATCGTACTTTTGTTCGTTAATGAATTGTTGTAAACGATTGGTTGTCATATAATTATAGATGACCTGCTCATAAATTCGGTTATGAATTTTGATGATTCCATTCCCCTTGAAAATGCCATACATTTCCCCAAGCCGTATGCTATTTACATGCGGGTCGTAAGGCATTTTGTAGCCTTCTAAAAGGATAGCTTCTACCAGCTTGTATAAATCAGGATTGTTCTCCAAGTTTTTGATAAGACTGTCAAAGTTGGTGTTGTTTTCTCTAAGTAAGAGTTGCATACTCTTCTCCAAATCTTCCAACGTCCATTGGCTCTTGTCCTCTTTTTTAGGTAAAATATCTTCGGCTATCGTTTTGCAGAGTTTTGATACCAAAAAGGGATAGCCCGACGTGTAGTAGTAGAGCTTTTCGGAAAGCTCTTCAAAGTTGATTTTCACGCCCTCCGCCTCGCTGTATTGGCGGAGCATATAG
>CAYUJH010000033.1:0-11645 GCA_964444995.1 uncultured Roseobacteraceae bacterium
ATGTCAATCCTTAAATCAGGTGAATCTTGGTATAAATTCCTCAAAACAGCGAAATCGTCTATGTAGTCAGCTACCAAATGTACTGCTTTATGTGTGTTAAACTTCTCAAGATTTCTACCTTTCAGTCCGCTTACCTCTTTCAAAAATCTATGCAATACTTCTTTGGGATTGGGTAAACCCTCCAGTTTGGAGACCGAAGGCAAAGAAATGCTGTTTTTATACTGTCTGTTTCCTGCTGCTTTTTTGATAGCCGTTTCGTCAATGAGTAACCACGTTTCCATCATTACGACGGGTACTACCGGAACGATAGCTACTTGTTGGTCTTCTATGCGGCTCATTATTTCTTCCGTTCTTTGCTTTACGATGTCCTCCTTTCTCGATTCTGCATCTCGATGGTAAATCAGAATATCACACGGATAAAAGTGGTGTGCCGCCCGTATGCGGGCTTGAATGTCTGCTCTTTCAGGCGGGTTGGGTAGGCGACCAAAATCCATGAATGCGCCTTCGTTGGATAGTCTAGGAAATAGGTCATCCAACGACCATTTTATTACCTGCAACAGGGTCTTGTCTGAGCTTCCGTCGGAAACTAAGGTATATCGGAGGGTCGTACTCATTATGAATTAAATACTGTTAGCTGTCTTGCATAATTTTCTCCTACGGTGCGTTTTACTCTTTTGCCAGCCTCTGCTTGCTGCTCAGGCGTTTCACTGCCAGATGCACTCCCCAAATACTCATTAATAGCACCCAAAGACGTTGTTTTGCATAATTCCTTTTTGGTACGCCACGTATCCGCTATTGCCAAAAAGGTAGTATGTGTTACTTTTTTGCCAAACTCTTCGCGGTAGGTTTCGGCATTGGTAGCCAAGTACAAACTATCGTCAGCTACTTTGCTCACTACCAGCGGCGAATGTGAGTTAATGATTACTTGCCGTAGCGGATTGCTTGCGTCCACTTCGCAGGTTGTGTCGGTCGCCATGTCTTCTAGCAATGCGATAATCTCGTTTATTTTTTTGGGGTGAATGCCATTTTCAGGCTCTTCCAAGCAAATAAGAGTGTTGCGCAGGGTGTCTTCTTTCAGCACCGTTAAGCCCAAGAAGCGCAACGTACCATCCGACAACGACTGTGCAGGCAATACCACCCCGTCTTTGAACTTAATTTGTAGGGTGATAAGGCTTCGCTTCTCGTCGTTATCTATCATAATGTCGTCTATTGCCGGCACCAACTCCTTCATTTTGTTGGTAAGTTGCTGATAGACATCCTCTTCGGCTCTTTCGGTGTGCAATCGGTAGAGTGTGGCGGGTAAGTTGTTTCCGTAGGCAGTCAACTCGGCATTCTTTATTTCATAGATGCTATTGGGCTGGCGCAAAGCACTAGGTTCTAACTGCAACATGAGCCAACTGCGCATCTCCTGCCGTGCCATAAATGCCGTAGGCGACTCGGCCGTAACCGTAGAAAGCAACGTACGCGGCATTTTCTCTGCTATGAAGTGCGTAGTCCTGCCTTTACTTCCGTCTTGGTGCAGTTTTATTTTGTTTTCTTCGGTAGAAATAAATGGGGCTTTTGTGGAGCGTTTTCCATGCACAACGGACTCCACCCAAGCAGCCTTGGGCGCAAAGTAGAGTTTACTTTTCGTCTCTGTTTGTGTGATAGGTAGCAACTCCTCCCGTCGTATTTCTATGGGTTCGCGTTGCGTATTTTTATCGTTGAGTTGTAATTCTAGGATATAGCGCAAACTCGTAATGCTTGCTTCGGCTTTTTGCCCTAAGTCGTCTTCGGCAGATTTCGCCACAAGCATATCCACCTCAAAATAGATGCGCTCACAGAACTGATTGCCACTTCGGTAGAAAATATCCTTTACGTCCGCATGTTTTTGGTCTTCGCTACGGACAGATTTTGCGGCTTCTACGAGCGTGTTATCGGCTAATTTGGAAAGGAACATCAACGCATCGAAAAAATTAGACTTTCCCGTAGCATTAGCACCTACAAGGCACGTAAACGCACCAAAATACAGCTCGGTATTGAGTAAGCTCTTAAATCCGTCTATTTGTATTCGTGTTATCATAGTACAATTTACTAAAATCTTGTAATATCCCGTGGGATTTTCTTGAAAATGATATTGTACTGCGTCATGAAATCCTTTGTAAGCAAACAGTTGTCGGCGTAAACGACGTACTGCGCGGCTTTGGTGCTGATACTAGCCAAAAAAGCATGGTCTAGGGTAGTGGTTTCGTCGGGTTTGTAATAGAAGTAGTACGCTGTATCGTTTGCCACTCCTATAAACGAATCATGCGCTGCGTACGAATCAAACAAATCAGGGTTCAGGCTTTGCTTGGTTTCGGTATAATATACGTACTGCCGAATTTTCTCTACCCCTACCGCCTCGTTCAAATACCCCTCTTCTGAAAACATACGCGCTCCCAGTTCGTAAAAATCGAAACTGCCGCCTGTGCCTTCGGTTTTTTTTGTGCCTTCTCCGTATCCTTTGATTACCCGCTTTACTCGCTCGGCCGTAATGCGTTCGGCGTAGTCTTCCATTTCTATCAAAATGAACTTTCGGTTGCCACCGTCTTCCTGATTTAAGTCTAAAACAGCATTAGCAGTAGAGCCTGAACCCGCAAACGAATCAAGGATAATATCATGTTGAGAGGTTAATGCCCTTAAAATCTCAGTAATCAAAGGCAAGGGTTTAGGATAATTAAATATTTTCTTATCAAAAATTTCATTTAACAAGGTTGTACCCTTTACAGAATAAAATTCTTTCTCGAGCCAAATTGTTGGAATGTCACTGCCTACTGTTTTATTCTTTCCGAATGTTAATGTTGGTGAATTAGGTTCTTTGCCATTTACTATTAATTCCCCTTTCTCAATTTTTTTGATTATACCGAAGCGCATGAGGTTTGCAAAATTTTGATGTCATAAATCATTCAAAATCAAGTAAACCAAATCATGTTAATCCTTAAATCAAGTGAATCTTGGTATACTTTCGTGCGAATAACCGATTAGCCAACTAAAAAAGGCACAAGCGCGTCTCGGTAGTAGAGCGTGCTTGTGCCTTTTGCTGTATCGTGCAGGGCATGCGTTTATTTGCTTATCGCCCGAACGATGTCCACCGCAGCGTCGTCGTCTGTCATGTCTTTAAGTGTGAACCGTTGCTTTTTACTGCGCCCTGCCAATACAAAGATGCTCTTAGTGCCTTGTTGGGCAAGAGTGTACTCTATGTGTAGGTTTTCGGAAGAACGATTTTTGATTTCGACCTCTATCTGCGCTTTTCCGTTGTTATTCAAGACCTTCGCGCTGCCTTCTACCTCTGTTTTGTAGTCTTTTGGTTCGGCTTTCGGCAGGGCTTTGGGCTTTTCATCTTTGCCTTGTTGTCCTTGTTTCATGGCATCTTCAAGGCGTTGCTGAAAGCGCGACTTTTTCTTGTTAACATTTTTCTTTTTGTTGTTCATCAAGATGTTGTGAATCTTGTCTTCGTCCACAAACTTACGAATTAGTATTTGTTGGAAGATAGTGATGAGGTTTGAAACGAAATAGTAGTAGGTAAGGCCTGCCGAAAAGGTATTTAGAAACACCATAAAAATAACTGGGGTGATGTACCCGATGCTTTTCATAGGGCCTTGTAGCGTAGCGGAACTCATTTGGTTGTTTATGTAGGTATAAACAATGGTGCTACCGGCCATAAGGAGGGTAAACAAACTTACATGCGCTCCGTACATGGGGATGGTAAAGGGCAGGTCAAGGATGGAATCGTACGAAGAAAGGTCGTTGGCCCAGAGGAAACTTTCCTGCCGAAGTTGTATGGCGTTGGGGAAGAAGTTGTACATGGCCAAGAAGATAGGCATTTGCGCCAGTACTGGAATACACCCACTGAGCGGACTTACACCTACCTGCCGGTAGAGTTCCATGGTCTCTTGCTGCATTTTCATCTGGTCGTCGCCTACGCGTGCCTTAATTTCGTCCATTTCGGGTTTTAGTACCTTCATTTTGGCCATCGAGACGTAGGAGCGGTACGTAAGCGGGAAGAGAATACTCTTCACAATGAACACGAGAATTAGGATGATAATGCCGTAGTTGCTGATATAGCCCTCTAAAAATTCGAAGAGAGGCATGATGAGATACAGGTTAATCGCCGAGAAAAAACTCCAACCTAAATACACGTTGCGTTCAAATTCGGGCGCAACGCTTTTGCAGAGGTGGTAGTCGTTCGGACCGAAGTAGAAGCGTAGGTTGGCGTTTTGCGTACTGCCGGTTTGGAGCGGCACGTGCACATTGGCCTGCATGATTTTTACCGTACTGGTGTCGGCTTCGTTTGCTTCGGTGCTTACGCGCACATTTTCGAAGGCAGCATCGGTAATCAGTGCCGTGTTGAAGAACTTTTGCTTCATGGCGAACCAGCGTACCGGTTCGGCGAAGGTCATTTCTTCCAAGCTATTAGAGGTCTCCGAAGGATAGTCGAGTTCGCCAGTGGTAGTATATACGTTCACGGTACTGCGCATACGGCTTTGCCCGAGGTCTCTTTCTACTTTTTTCAGGAAGTTTTTCCACGAAAGCCATATTTCCGATGCGCCTAGCTGCGTGGCTTTGCCGAGCAAGTCGAGCTGATAGCCTACTACAAAGCCTGTATCTTGCAGGGTGTATGTTTTGCGGACAAGAGCTTCGCCATTGGCATCGAGGGCGGTGAGTACGAGGCGATTATTTTCTTGGGAGGGCGTATAGTAAAGCGTGTTGAGGTCGAGCACCTCGCCGTTTACCTCGATTTCCTCGCGAAGATAGCTGCTTGCCTCGTCGAGCAAGATGAGGGGTTGCTTGGTATCGGTTACAAAGTTTTTCAGCAAAACGTGGCTTACTATGCCTCCTTGCGTGCTTACACGCAGGCGCACATCGTTATTTTCGAGTGTAAGTGCTTCGTTTTCTCCGCGCATAGCGGCGGCAAATGCCCCATAGCGTACGCTCAGTGCCGAGTCGGGGAGTTGTAGGCGGGCTTGTTGTTCGTTGCGTGCTTCTTGCCGTAGCCCTTCGGGTGTTTTACGCTCTATTTTGGGCGCGTCGGTTGCTTGGGGTTGGGGAAGTTCCTCTGGGTTGGGTGCAAAAAATAGCAAATAGACCATAAGCATGGCCGAGAGGAGGAACAGTCCGGTGAGTTGGTTTCTTTCCATACAGAGTTGGGTTAGGCTACTGACCGCCGTTTGGCTCTTTGGCTGCCCAATAGGGCGTGCGGAAGGCAGGGTGGGGTAGCATTATCGTCTAAATTTAAGGGGTCATTAAGATAAATAGCGCAACAAGACTGTGCACTTCAAGAGGTTTGCTGTGCGGGCAATCGCGGAAAAGGGTGCTCACGCTCCTTTCTTTTTTGCAATAGCCGCCGCGATAAAGCCTACAAAAATAGGATGTGGACTTTCAACACTGCTTTTTAATTCGGGATGAAACTGCGAACCTATGAAGAAAGGATGCTTTTTTAACTCCATGATTTCTACAAGGTTTGAGTCAGGATTGATGCCCGAAGCCTGAAAGCCAGCTTTCTCGTACGCTTCTAGGTATGTATTGTTGAACTCGTAGCGGTGCCGGTGTCGCTCGGAGATGAGCGCATGTCCGTAAAGGGCATAGGCTAAGGTATTTTTCTTGAGCTTGCAGGGGTAGGCACCCAGCCGCATCGTGCCGCCCATCATTTCTACGCCTTTTTGCTCTTCCATGATGTGAATTACAGGATGCGGCGTATCGGCAGACATTTCTGTAGAGTGCGCGCCCTCTAGACCTAGTACGTTGCGGGCAAACTCGATAACGGCGCACTGCATACCCAAGCAGATACCGAAGAAGGGCACTTCGTGTTCACGCGCAAAGCGCACGGCGGCGATTTTTCCATCAATGCCTCGGTCGCCGAAGCCGGGTGCTACGAGAATGCCTTCGAGGTTGCCGAGCAGGTGCTCCACAGCCTCTGGGTCAATGAGCCGTTCCGACTGTATCCAATGCAGCTTTACCTTACATTCGTTCATCGCGCCGGCATGTGTAAGGGCCTCGACAATCGACTTATACGCATCGGGCAGCTCTACGTACTTACCTACCAGCCCGATGTTTACCTCTGTCGTAGGATTTTTGAGCTTGCCAAGAAAATGTTTCCAGCTTTCTATATCGGGCGCGGTATCGCGGGGGAGGTGCAACTTCTCAAGCACAATCTCGTCGAGGCCTTCCTTGCGCATAAGCAGAGGTACGTCGTAGATGCTATCGGCATCAATCGACTCTATGACCGACGAGAGTTCCACGTTGCAAAACAGGGCAACCTTGCGGCGGATTTCTTTGGGCAGGGGGTATTCGGTGCGGCAGACTAAGATGTTGGGTTGTATGCCTGATTCGAGCAGCATTTTGACAGAGTGCTGCGTAGGCTTGGTTTTAAGCTCGCCGGCAGACTTTAGAAAAGGCACAAGGGTAAGATGAATGACGAGGGAGTTTTCCGTACCAAGGTCCCAACGCGCCTGCCGAACAGCTTCTACGAAGGGCAACGACTCGATGTCGCCGATGCAGCCGCCTATTTCGGTGATGACGATGTCGTAGTCGCCCGTCTCGCCGAGGCGGAACATATTGGCCTTTATCTCGTCGGTGATGTGGGGGATTACCTGCACGGTCTTGCCCAGATAGTCGCCCCGACGCTCCTTGCGGATTACGTTGTCGTAGATACGCCCCGTAGTAACGTTATTGGCCTGCGAGGTAGCGATACCCAGAAAGCGCTCGTAATGCCCTAGGTCGAGGTCGGTTTCTGCCCCGTCGTCGGTTACATAGCACTCACCATGCTCGTAGGGGTTCATTGTGCCGGGGTCTACGTTGATGTACGGGTCGAATTTCTGAATCGTAACCCGAAAGCCACGCGCCTGAAGCAACTTCCCCAATGAGGCAGAGATAATGCCTTTTCCCAGAGAAGACGTTACGCCTCCCGTTACGAATACATATTTTACAGCGGTCATATTCCATATAAATTTGTCCGCAAAAGTAGAAGATGCCGTACACACTGCCAACCCGCTCGCAAACTTGCCACAAGTTTCTTGTTTTCCGAAATTCTTTTTTTAACTTGAGTTTTCAAAGTTTTATTAATATTGTCAGACCATTACAAGCCTACAAATGAAAACAAAACTTATTACAGACCTATTTGACGAGTATCAGCGCATAAGTCCCACACACATCAACGACGAACAATTTGGTACGCTACTCACGTTTTTCCCAGCTCTATTGGTGATAAATAGCGACGGAGTCATAGATGATACCGAGTGGATTTATGTAGAATACCTCGCAAAATTTATGGCCGAAAACGACCAAGATACCACCGGTATCTCAGAAGAAAACCTCAAAAAACAATATTTTGAGGAGTTAAAGTATCTGTTGGACAGCCTGATGAATTGGGAAGACAAGTTTGTGAACGCCTTGGCCGACTACCTACAAGCGTATCCTGAAATCAAAGAAGACATCTACGAGATTTTACACATGTTTGCAGAGGCTTCTGAGGGAGAGTCGGAGGTAGAAGCTGAGGCGATAAATGCCCTCGAAAAACGCTTGGGGCTTTCCGAAGGTAGCTAGGTTCTAGCTAGGTTCGCTTGTCCTTCACACGCCTATCTTTTTTATTTTCTACCAGAACTGTTAAAAAAATGCCCACCGACATTGCCAAACTCGGAGAATTTGGTCTCATCGAACGAATTTCAAAAGATATTCAACACTACCAAGCGAGTACCCTAACGGGCATAGGCGACGACGCAGCCGTGTTACAACCGCCCGCAGAGCAGCAACTTCTACTTTCGACCGATATGCTCCTAGAAGGGGTGCATTTCGACCTCGCCTATGTCCCTTTGAAACACCTTGGCTACAAGGCTGTTGCCGTAAACCTGTCCGACATCGCCGCTATGAACGCACTGCCCACGCAAATTACGGTCAGCCTTGCGGTCAGCAACCGGTTTAGCGTAGAGGCCATCGAAGAACTCTACGAAGGAATCAACGTAGCCTGCAAGCACTACCATGTGGACTTAGTAGGAGGCGATACCACCTCGTCGCGCAGCGGCTTGGTAATTTCTATCACTGCGCTCGGCTATGCAAAGCCCAACGAAATTGTGCGCCGCAGCACAGCAAAAACCGGAGAAATTATCTGCGTAACTGGCGATTTGGGCGGTGCATACGCAGGGCTGCAAATCTTGGAGCGCGAAAAACGCATTTTCCTCGAAAATCCCGATATGCAGCCCAAACTGACCGAAGAAGAATACGTGGTCATGCGGCAACTCAAGCCCGAAGCCCGCCTCGACATCGTCCGCGAGCTGCGCGCACAGGGCATCGTGCCCACAGCCATGATTGACATTTCCGACGGCCTCGCCTCCGAGCTGATGCATATTTGCAGGCAGTCGGGCGTAGGGGCAGTTATTTACGAAGAGCGCGTGCCCATCGAGCGCGTTACCTACGAAGTAGCCACCGAAAAACTCAACATCTCCCCAATTACCTGTGCCCTAAATGGTGGGGAAGACTACGAGTTGCTCTTCACCGTCCCACTTTCAGCCCAAGACGCTCTACTCAAAATTGCCGATGTGAGCATGATAGGCTACACCCGCGCCGCCACCGAAGGGCTCACGATGATTTCGCGTGCCGGTCAAGAAATCGCCTTACAAGCACAAGGATGGCAGCATTTTAACCCCACAACCGAGTAGAATGCGGTAATCCTCTCAAGTCTTTCTTCATTTTTTTCTTTTTCCGCTATGAAATTACCCATTTATGCGTACGGTCATTCGGTATATAGGCAGGTTGCCGAACCAGTAACGCCCGACACCGCCGAACTGCCCGCCTTGCTGCGCAATATGAAAGAAACCATGTGGTTGCTCAAATGCGAAGTTTTAGCGGCTCAGCACGTGGGGCGGCCGCTCGCACTGTTTATTCTGGATGCAGGCGCGGAGGGCAAAAAAGTTTTTTTAAATGCGGAAGTTGTCTCGGAAAACGGGGGGATTATGGCGCAGATGGAAACCGACCCGAGCTTTCCCGGCCTGGCCATGAGCATAGACCGCCAAAGTCGCCTCGTGTTGCGCTACCAAGATGAAACTTTTGAGCCTCGTACGGAGGAGTTTGCCAGCAAACACGCCCGGTTTATTTTTCAGATGACCGACCTCGCCAAGGGCATCACGCCCGTGCAACATCTAAACCCCTTCCGCCAGCGCTCGGTACGCCCACACCTGAAAGCCATTGAAAAAGGTACGCACGAAGGAGCCGCCGACTTGGTGCGGGAGTAGCTGCGCCTGCCGACCGCTGCGCAGATGCAAACGCTAGGTTAGCCCTAGATTGCCCACCTGTAAACTTTTGGTGGGCAGACTCCCAAAATGTAAACGCATCTTGAAAACATGCCAACATCCATGTAAAACGAAGTGCCTACCTTGCCTCATATTAGCTAGGTTCATTCGTTCACTTCTTACGCACACCTTTTTATGTCGCAAAAAAAACGAAAACTCGAAGTAGCCGTCATCTCCGACGTACACTTGGGCACGTACGCTTCGCAGGCAAAGGCCTTGTTGCACTATCTGCAATCGATAAAGCCTGAAATTTTGGTCTTAAACGGAGACATTGTCGATACGTGGCAATTTAGCAAACGCTATTGGCCCAAGTCGCACACGCAGCTCATTCGGCACATTTTGAAGATGGCCGGACAGGGTACACAAATCTACTATGTTACCGGTAATCACGATGAAATGATGCGCAAGTTCGTAGGGATGCGCATTGGCAATTTCCAAATCGTTAACAAGGTTGTGTTAGAACTAGACGGAAAAAAGGCATGGATTTTCCATGGCGACGTGTTCGATGCAACCATGAAACACGGAAAATGGCTAGCGCACATGGGCGCGAATGGCTACGCCTGCCTGTTGCAAATAAACCGACTCTTTAACTTTGTACTCCAAAAAATGGGGTATAAGCCCTACTCGCTAGCGAAGAAAATCAAAACAGCCGTAAAGTTCGAACACGCCTTTGAGCAAACCGCTGCCGACCTCGCCATTGCCAAAGGATACGACTACGTAATTTGCGGGCATATCCACCGGCCTGAAATCAAAACGCTTTACAACAAACAAGGAAGCGTAGTGTACTTAAACTCAGGGGATTGGGTAGAACAACTTACAGCACTAGAGTACGAGGAAGGTGCGTGGTCGCTCCATACGCACGAACGCGCCCAAGTAGTAGAAGCGGACGAAGAACCGACGGAGGTAGAGTACGCCGGCTCGAACCGACAGCTTTTCCAACGCATGTTGTTAGAATTTGAACTTGCATGAAAATACTATACGCCATTCAGGGCACAGGAAACGGGCACGTAAGCCGTGCCCGCGACATTGTGCCCTTGCTCGCCGAACGCGGCGAACTCGACCTGCTTCTTAGCGGTACGCAGGCCGACGTACAACTCGGCTCGCCGCTTACCTACCGCTGCCAAGGCCTTAGCTTTGTATTCGGGAAAGATGGCGGCATAGACTTTTGGGCAACGTACCGGCAGGCTCGGTTGCTTACGTTTCTGGGGGAAGCCCGCACACTGCCAGTACGGCAGTACGACGTGGTTATCAACGACTTTGAACCGGTTTCCGCATGGGCGTGCCGCTGGCAGGGCCTACCCTGCATAGGCCTGAGCCACCAAAGTGCTGTGCTTGCCCCTGCTGCCCCACGCCCTGCATATACCGACTGGGTAGGCAATTTCGTGCTTGGCAACTACGCACCTACCGACACAGCGTATGGCTTTCATTTTCAAGCATTTGATGAGCGCGTATTCACCCCCGTTATTCGGCAGCAAGTACGCGCTCTAACTTCCTCGCGCCACGGTCATTACACCGTCTATCTACCCGCCTACGCCGACCAAACCCTTGTGGTGTACCTTACCAAGCATTTCCCCGAAATACGGTGGCACATTTTTTCCAAACACAGCAAAACAGCGTACCAACGAGCCAACTTGTGGGTATTTCCTATCCAAAACGAGACGTTTCTTGATAGCATGGCAACCGCCGAGGGCATACTGTGTGGGGCAGGGTTTGAAACGCCCGCCGAAGCCTTATTTTTGGGTAAAAAGTTACTTGTAATTCCTATGCGCGGGCAATACGAACAGCATTGCAACGCCGCTGCTCTGGCCCAAATGGGCGTACCAGTGCTTCCTACCCTAGACGACATGCACCGCGACCGCATCGGTCAGTGGCTGGCAAGCGATGAAGTGGTGCGCGTACACTATCCCGACCAAACCGCTGAAATCATAGATAGGCTTTTTCGGGAGGTAGCGGCATTAGTAGCGCCTGCGTAGCAGTTCGCAAAATATTCCCACACTAATTTTTTTCTGCTGCCTACGCATACATTTGTAAAATGTATGCTTTTTTGCTTGATTACACCCAAAACGAATCACCTTATGCCAGATACGTTACCCTATTTCAAAGAAGAGTTTTTACAAGAAGCTATTCGCCTGTCGCTCGAAAACATAGAAAAAGGCGACGGAGGGCCGTTCGGAGCGGTCGTTGTCCGAAATGGTGAAATTATTGCGCGAGGTAGCAACCGTGTCTTAGCCGAGCAAGACCCTACGGCCCATGCTGAAGTAGTCGCGATACGCGCCGCCTGCCAACATCTTGGCGACTTCCAGCTCACGGACTGCGAACTGTACAGCAGTTGCGAACCTTGTCCTA
>CAYUJH010000034.1:0-11525 GCA_964444995.1 uncultured Roseobacteraceae bacterium
AACCTCCTTCCGCCCTCAGTTTCAGGTAGTGCTGCATTGCCTTTAACAAGTTGGCGTATTGCTGGTGGCGGGGGGCAAGTTTTCGCAACGTTTTTACCGCGTCGCTGTCTTGAAAAGCGGCATCGAGCAGCACGCCCCAATCTATGTGCAAATCGCGGTGGGCGGCGTGCCATTGGGGGTCAATCGTTTCCACATCGGTTTTTCCTGCCGATAGGTGCGCTGCTACGAGCAAAAACGCATCGGTGAGCAGTAGTTCGAGCGCCGCTACGTCGTCGGGTTCTGCTATTTCAGGGTCTTCTACTTTTTGGAGGAGCGAGTCGATACGTGGCAAGTGGTAGTCGGCAGAAGACAATCCTTGCTGTTCAATGTCGCGCAAAAAGGCAACGAACTGCTCGGTGGTGCTGCGTTGCTGCCAGCGCGGTGTCCAATCGTTGTTAACCGTGTAGAGTGCTGCAAGCAGATCGGGATGGTATAGATAAGGGGAAGGGCCTGCTACGGTGGGCGTATCTATCTGCAAAATTTCTACGCGCTCGCGGATTTTTTCTTTCGTGCGCCATTTGCGCAGTTTGTCGCAACTGGAAAGGGCAAGGGAAAAGAAGAGGAGTATAAAAAGCGTAAAAAATTGTCTGGAAACACTCATGGGCAAAAGAATATCACGTGCGAAATTATAATAAGGTTTGTAGATGTATAAGGTTTTATTTATTTGATTTTCAAGGACTTACAAGAATTGTATTTACCAAACGCCTTCGTATTGAGCAGGGGGAGGTTTTAACCCATCTGCGTTTTGTACCAAGCGTAGGTGTGTGCCAATCCTTCTTCAAACGAGATGGAAGGCGCGTATTCCAACAGTTTTGCCGCTTTAGAAATATCGGCGAGGCTTAGGCGCACATCGCCGGGGCGCGGGGAGGCGTGTTCGATAGGCAGATTTTTCTGGGCGATGCGCAGCAGTTGCGCGGCAAGTTGATTAACGGTAACACAGTGGTGATTGCCGACATTAAACACCTCGCCTTCTGCTTTTTTAGAAGCAAAACAGGCTTTTATATTTGCCTGCACGACGTTTTCTACGAAGGTAAAATCGCGCCCTTGTTCTCCGTCGCCGAAGATGTTGAGGGGTTCGTTGGCTAAGATAGCGCGAATAAAAGCAGGGATGACGGCTGCATACGCACCGTTCGGGTTTTGCCTTGGGCCGAACACGTTGAAGTATCGCAAGCCGACGGTGGGCAACTGGTGGTTTTTAAAGAAGGTGTGTGCGTACAGTTCGCAGGCGTGTTTGCTGGCGGCGTAAGGCGAGAGCGGCTTCCCTATGTTCGTTTCCACTTTGGGGCTGCCGGGGTGGTCGCCATAGACCGACGACGAGGAGGCGAACACCAAGCGTTTTACGGAAGGAGTACTTGCAGCAGCTTTCAACATATTAAGCGTACCTGTTACATTGTTTTGGTTGGTAGCAAACGGCTGTTCGATACTACGCGGTACCGAACCCAAAGCAGCTTGGTGCAACACGAAATCTACGTCGCATACGGCCATTTGGCAATCTTCGGGCAGGGTAATATCGCCTTTTACGAACTGAAAGCGGGGGTTCTCTAAGAAAGAGCCGATGTTGTCGAGTGAGCCTTCGCTCAGATTGTCAATCACACGGACTATGCGCGCCCCGGCGTGCAAGAGGTATTCAACCAAGTGTGAGCCAATGAATCCTGCGCCACCGCTTACGAGGAAACTGTACTCAGATAGGTCCTTGGGATGATAGTTAGCTTGATACATGTCAGATTAAAGCGAAATATTGCCAAAAGTAAAAAAGATATGAGTTCATTGGCATCCTCGCACAAAAAAACCCATACCTAAAGGTACGGGTTTTTTGTGTTTAGCGAAATAAAAAATTCTTACATCGCGGCAGTCAATGCGAATTCGAGTTTTACCTCGTCGCTGATGATTTTATCTTTTACCATGTCGGCCAAAGAACCAGAGTTGTACATTACGTTGAACTTGGTGCGGTCGAAGGTAATCGTGCCTTGTACGCCGATAGCGCCGTCTTTAGGAGTTACCGTTACGGGTGCTTCAATTTCTTGAGTGATGCCTTTGATGGTTAAATCGCCCACGATAGTGTGAGTAGCACCGTTTTCGCCGCCTTCGCGTACGCTTTTCGCTACGAAAGTTGCTGTAGGGAACTGCTCTACAGAGAAGAAGTCATCGTTGGCAAGGTGTCCGGCGAGGTCCGCTTTCTTTTGCTCGTCTTCGATGTCGTCCACGACGATAGAAGCCATGTTGATTTCCAAGGCACCAGCAGTAACTGCACCGCCAGATACGGTCAAAGAACCGGTATTGAGCATGATACGGCCAAAGTGCTCATAGTTCTTACCCAAGTGAGCGCCTGTCCATTTAATTGCATTTTCTTCTGTAGGGGCAACGGTATATGTACCGTCAGCGAAGGCGGGGGCTGCTGTTTCAACTACTGCTAAAGTATCGGCAGCGCCTTCTGTGGTTTCTGAGGCTTGCTGACCGCCACAACTTGCTAATACAGCGATTGCTGTGAGGACTAAAAGATTTCTCCAGATTGTTTTCATTGTTCGTGTTTTTTTGTAACTATTAAGGAAAATGTGCGCAACAAAGTTACATGAATTTCGTAATATATCGCGCTCATTTCTAAACTAACATCTGCTCGAAGTGTTCGAGAAGGCATCTGCTCGAAGTGTTCGAGAAGGCGAAAAACAGCAGGCTGTACCCTTCAACCTGTTTGTTGTTTTTCATCTCATTATCAGCGAGTTATATCTTGTTTTAAACGAATCGTGAAATCGTTGGGCTAATATTTGGCTGGCACGCCTTCGGCCGGCATAGTCTTCTTGATAAATTCGCGAATGTGCTCGTTCGAGGTCTGTAAATCTTCGCGGCGCAGATACATCATGTGTCCGCTGCGGTAGCCTTCAAAGCGCAGACGGTCTTTCATTTTACCGCTAGGGTCGAGGTGCCACATGGTATATTTGGCATCGAAGTACGTGGTTGCGCCGTCGTAGTAGCCCGACTGTATGAGTACGTGCAGGTAGGGGTTTTGCGCCATCGCTTGGCGGAGATTTTCGCCGGTACGGTCGTTGGTGCGGTCCCACGGGTACACCGGACCAAACATATTGTATTTAATGTCGGTCTCGTACTTCAACTCTTCGCGCAGGTAGTAGTTAATCGCTGGGGTGAAGGAGTGCAACCATGAGGTAAGTTCCGAATTGTAGTCGGGGCGGTCGCCGCCGTCCATGCGGTCAAGCCCCAAATAGCGCGAGTCGAGCCGCCCAATGGTAAACCCTTTTTCGCGCAGCAATTCTTTCCAGAAGAAACTCGTCGAGATGTCGAGGTTGTGTTGCAAGATAACTTTTTCGGAAAGCCCAGAGTAATACGCCATTTTTTTTGCCATTTCTGTGCGTTTTTCGGGAGCGAGGAAGCCTCCACGCGCCATAGCAGGCAGCAGTTCGTCGAGCGTGAAAGCTTCGGCTTCGGCGAGTACCTCGTCGAGGTCTTTTTGCTGCAAGGCGGCGGGTAGTGCTTTTTGGTACCAAGCGGCGGCGGCGAAATACGGCACACGGTTGGCGGCGTTTACCGGCCCGGAGCGGTCGATACCCAAACCAGTCGGCGACACGAGAATGACCCCGTTGAGGTACATCCAATGCGCGTTTTGCAGTTCGAGCGCTAAGCCCGATACCCGCGTAGTGCCGTAACTTTCCCCAATGAGGTACTTGGGCGAGCGCCAGCGGTTGTTCCGCGAAACGAAGGTGTTAATCCAGTCGGCAAGGTATTTTATATCAGCATTTACACCAAAAAAAGTGCTTTTTTCCGCCTTCTCGTCCAGAATGCGCGAGTATCCCGTATTTACGGGATTTACATAGACAATATCGGCGACATCGAGAATGGAATAGGGGTTCTCGCGCACGCCGTAAGGCTGTACGGGATAGCCTTCGTCGTCGATGTTGAGTACGCGTGGGCCGGTGTAGGCAATGTGCATCCAAACAGAAGCCGAACCGGGCCCGCCATTGAACGAAATTACGAGCGGACGCTTGGCTGTATTGCTCACATCGGCACGCTTATAATAGGTGTAGAGTAGCGCGGCGATAGGCTTACCGTCTTGGTCCCAGACCGGCTGCGTGCCCACGGTGGCCGAGTAACGAAATTTTTGACCTTTTACGGTTACTTCGTGGCTCGTAGTTACGGCCGACTCTGCCGGCAGTTTGCGCTCTTGCGCATGTACAAATCCTGCTGCTATCCCAAATAGCGAACAAACCAAAAGGAGTGTTTTCATACGATAAAAAGGTGTTGGTGGTGAATAATACCGTACGTCAACCGCAAATGGGTTGACTTTCAGGCGTTGAAGATAGCACATGTACTTCTTTTTCCCTAGCTTTCGGAGAACTTGCCAACGGCAACGTACGCGCCGAAGAGCATACGGAGCGTACTTTTACTAAATTGATGCCTACTCAAATAAGCCGTATCTTTGCTCCACAAGAAAAGGCCACAGGCGAGTAAGAAAGATTACTAGGCTTACGTACTGGGTGCTGATACGCTTGTTTTTTTATGTTGTTGATACTTTAACACCTCTCTAATGAAAACATACACCTTCGATTGGAACAAGTTTTTTCTCATTTCCGGCCCTTGTGTGATTGAAGACGAAAGTCTGATGATGCGCACTGCCGAAAAAATTAAGGAAATCGCCCAACGGCTCGATGTTACGCTCATTTTCAAGTCTTCTTTTATGAAAGACAACCGCAGCTCGGTGGACTACTACATGGGCCCGGGCCTCGAAGAGGGCTTGCGTATCTTGCAACGCATCAAAACCGAGTTCGATTTGCCCATACTTTCCGACGTGCACTATCCCGACCAAGTAGCTGCCGCTGCCGAAGTGCTCGACATCATCCAAATTCCAGCCTATTTATGTATGCAGACTACGCTTGTGGTGGCAGCCGCCAAAACGGGACGCATTATCAACCTGAAACACGGGCAGTTTCTTTCGCCGCAAAACATGGCAAAGCCTGTACAAAAAGTTGAGGCAGCGGGTAACCGACAAATATTGCTCACCGAACGCGGGTATGTGTTTGGCTACAACGACCTGATTGTGGACCCCCGCAGCTTCTACGATATGCGCCAAATTGGCTACCCAGTCATTTTCGATATTACTCACTCGATTCGCAAATACGGCATCCCCAGCTCCGACCCTTCGGGCGGCTTGCGCCAATATCTGCCCACCTTAGCGCGGGCAGGCGTAGCAGCCGGTGTGGACGGTATCTTCGTCGAAGCGCACCCCAACGCCTCGCAAGCCTTGTGCGATGCGGCCAGCCAACTCAACTTGGCTGACCTCGAAGCGTTTCTCAAGCCGCTCATCGAGTTGCACCACCTCGAAAAGTCGTACCGAAACTAATGGACGTAGAAAAAACAGCCGACCTGTTTCGCGCCTTAGGAGGCACTTTTTACGTGCCTCCTGCCGAAATTTTGGAGAAATATCTGCGCGTAAAAGCCTTTATTTTCGATTGGGACGGGGTGTTTAACGACGGCATTAAATATACGCCCGAAGGCAGCCTGTTTTCCGAAGCCGACGCGATGGGGACTAACATGCTGCGTTTTGGGCACTATTTGCGCACGGAAACGGCGCCTTACATGTTTATTGTTACAGGGGCAAACAACTTAAAGGCGATAGACTTCGCCAAGCGCGAGCACTTCCACGGCGTGTTCCTCAATTATGTGCACAAAGAAGAAGCGTTAGCGCACATTTGCGAGGCGTACTCGCTCACCCCCGACCAAATAGGTTTCTTTTTCGACGATGTGCTCGACCTTGGGCTGGCGCACGCCTGCGGGTTAGCGTTTTATATGCGCCGCAAGGCAAGTCCGCTGTTTGCGGCATACCTGCAACACGAAGCACTTCTCTGCGACTACGCCACTGCGCAAGAGGGCGGACAACACGCCGTACGCGAAGGCTGCGAGTTGCTCTTGGGGCTAAGTGGTATGTTTCCGGAAACTATTCGCAAGCGCGTAGCCTTTCACGGTGCGTACAGTGCGTACCTTGCCGAACGAAACAGCGTAGAAACGGAAATTGAAAATTATTGGTAAGTAAATGGACAGAGTCATAGTAAGCAAAGTGCAAAGCATAGACCGATGCCTGCGGCAAGTTCGGCGCTATTACACCGAGCACAAGGAAACCTTTCGGGAAGATTTTCTGGTGCAGGATGCCATCATTCTTAACTTGCAACGCGCCTGCGGGTTGTGCATAGATTTGGCAAACCACATTCTGAAAAAAGAAGGATGGGGAGTACCGCGCAAAGCTTCTGAAAACTTTATACTGCTACACCAAAACGGCTGCATAGATAAGGAATTATCCAAGAAACTAACAAGCCTTGTCGGTTTCCGAAACATTGCAGTTCACGAATACAGTACGCTAGAATTTGATATTGTTGTGCGCATTATTGAGAATCACCTAACCGACATCGAGCTATTCGCACAAGCTATTTTAAAACGCTATCAATATGAACCTTGACTCGCCTGACGCTCATGTGCAATTATTGTGCACGTATTTAACAGAAAACATTGCCGATATAAAAGGCATTTATGGCTTCGGCAGTCGTTTTAATGGAAGGGCACGGCCGGATAGCGACTGGGATATCGCGCTACTGTGCGGAGGGTTGCTCGATGAGGTACTACTCTACGAACATGCTGCCCAGTTGACCGAGTTGCTCTGCGCCGATGCGATTGACTTAATAGACCTCCGACGCGCACCGACTGTCCTGCGCTTTGAGGTCATCACTACCGGGCAACGTATTTACACAACCGATGCCTTCTTGTGCGATATGTACGAGTGCGGTTCTTGCACCGAGTTTCAGTTTTTCTACGAACAAACCGAAGAACTTACCAAAGCATGGGTAGAAGCCTATTTGAAAAAAGACTTCTCTGCATCCAAAAACCTGCCTCCTACTCTCCCGTTTTAGTCCCCCATCTGCCCCCAAAACAAGCCTCTCCAAAAAATTTTGTATCTTTGCCGCATACAAGGGGGAGTTTTTCCTATCCCATCACCCAAAAATACCTGCCTGACGTTTGGTGTGCCCTCCTCCTGCGCTGAAAGTCAGGGCTATGTTATGTCTTATCTACAAGAAAACATCCACCTCCGAAAAGGCGTTGCCGCCGACCTCCCCGCCGTGTACAAATTAGTCGAAGAATTGGCCGTGTACCACCAGCACGACCCACAGTACGTGGAAAATACGCCTGCACAAATGCGTGCCGATTTTACCGCCGACTCGCCCTACTTCCACTTTTTTGTGGCAGAAATTGACGGAGACATCGTAGGCACGGCAATTTACTACTTCACCTATTCTACATGGAAAGGGAAAAGTATCTATCTCGAAGACCTGATTATCACCCGCGCCCACCGAGGCAAAAACATTGGCACGCTGCTCATGCAGGCACTCGCCGAAGAGGCCGTAGTGGCAGGGGCGCAGAAGCTCAAATGGCAAGTCGCCGAAGACAACACCCGCGCGATTGGCTTCTACGAAAATATGGATGCAGACCTCGATGCCGACTGGATTAACTGCGAACTAAACCGCGAGCAGTTGGAACAAATGAGCGAAGAACTGCTCGTTACTGCGTAAACCGCAGCGGTTTTTGTAAAAAAAGACGGCTTTGTACGATACAAAGCCGTCTTTTTTTGTGTACGTTGGTCTGTTTACTACACCTCTTGCCCCTTCAGCATTTTGTTCCAATACAGGTAGGGGAGCATGTATTTTTTGAGCATCCAAAGCCGCCAATGCTCCTTCGAACTATCTTGTATGAGCATCTGCTTGAGCTTGGGGTCGGGCGTGAAGTTATTGCCGTAGTCGAACTCGGCGAGCACCATCTTACCATACCCGGTTACGAGCGGGCACGACGAGTAGCCGTTGTACGTTTTGTGTCCCATGTTGTGGTAGTGGATAAGGTGCATTAGGTTATTGGTTACTACGGGCACTTGCTTGCGGATGGCCGCGCCAGTTTTGGCAGTGGGCAGGCCGGCCACGTCGCCAAGACCGAAAATATTCGGATGTTTTTTGTGTTGCAAGGTGTGATGATCGACATCGAGCCACTTGGCTTCGTTCACCAAATCCGACGAGCGCACAAAGTCGGGCGCAGCTTGTGGCGGGGCAATGTGCAGCATATCGTACGGAATTTCGATGCGGGCATCGCCCACAAGACGCTCGTTGAGGACGTTGTTTTCGTTGACCACGCACTGGTTTTCCGTAGGGCCTACCAACCGAAAATGCACCACCTGATTTTGGTAGTCAATGCGTTCGGGCGCGTAGAAAGGGCGGAAGTGAATGCCGTAGCGGTCAATGACCTTGTGCAACGTAGCAGCGATTTCTTTCACCCCGAAAATCACGGAACCGGGTGTGGCAAAGATAACGTTGGCTTGGTTGCTGATGCCTTTTTGGCGGAAACGGTCGGCGGCGAGGTAGGCAATTTTTTGGGGCGCACCTCCGCACTTAATCGGTGTGGTGGGTTGTGTGAAAAGCGCGTTCCCTCCCTTAAAGCGTTCAAGGACTTCGAGGGTGTGCTCGGGGTTGGTGTAGTTGCTGCACACGTTACCCTTGCCCAACGACTCGGCCAAGCCTTCTATCAGTTCGGGCTTCATCACCAAGCCGGGTGCTACGACGAGGTAGTCGTAGGTAAGTGCGCCGTTGTGCTGGGTGAACAGCGTGTTCTGGGGTGCATCGAAGCCGGTAGCGTAGTCTTGCAGCCACGTAACGCCCTGTGGCATCACAGAGGCCATGTCGCGGCGTGTGTTCTCAAAAGCGTACGTACCTGCCCCTACGAGTGTCCAAGCGGGTTGATAGTAGTGGTCTTTGGCTGGTTCTACAATCGCAATGTCGAGTTTGGCATCTTTGCGCAACAAGTTGGCTGCCGTCATGATACCTGCTGTGCCGCCTCCTACAATAAGAATCTGATAATGTGATTTCATGTCTGTTAGTTTGTTTTCATATTAAAAAATTTATATATGTTATAAAATTAATATGTAAAAACGACTTCACCAAACTTTTTTTATGTTTTTGCCAGATTTCTCTATTTTTAGGGAAGATTTTCAGCATTTTCGTACCGCAAAGACCTTTTGAGGTTGCAGCAGTCTCTTTTTCTTTAACCCGTTTACTTTATTGCCATGAAACTCACAAAAGACCTTTACCAATCGTCGTTGGCTCTTTTTACCGACCTGTATCAAATCACGATGGCCTACGGGTATTGGAAGGCGGGTACAAAAGAGCAAGAGTCGGTATTCCACCTATATTTTCGTCGGAACCCGTTTGAGGGGGGCTACGCGATTGCCTGCGGGCTGGCATACGCCCTCGAATACCTAGAAAACCTGCGAATGGCAGAAGATGACCTTGCGTACCTGCGCGGCCTGCGCGGCAACGACGGTGCGCCGCTGTTCGAGGAGGCATTCCTGACATACCTCGGCGAAATGACCTTTTCGTGCGATGTGGCGGCTATTCCGGAGGGCACGGCGGTCTTTCCCAACGAGCCGCTGATGCGCGTACAAGGCCCGCTGTTCCAGTGTCAGTTGGTCGAGTCGGCCTTGCTGAACATCCTAAACTTTCAGACCCTCATCGCTACGAAATCTGCACGCCTTTCGCTCGCTGCCAAAGGCGAACCGGTCCTCGAATTTGGGATGCGTCGCGCACAGGGCATCGACGGCGCACTGGCTGCAAGCCGCGCAGCGTACATTGGCGGCTGCGTGGGCACGTCGAACGTGTTAGCAGGCAAGCTGTTCGATATTCCGGTAAAGGGCACACACGCGCACAGTTGGGTCATGTCGTTCCCCACCGAAGAAGAAGCCTTTGAAGCGTATGCGAGCGCGATGCCGAACAACTGCACGTTTTTGGTGGACACCTACAACACGCTTGAAGGCGTAAAGAAAGCGATTGTCGTAGGAAAAAAACTCGAAGCGAACGGCCACCGCATGGTGGGCATTCGGCTCGACTCGGGCGACCTTGCCTACCTGAGTATCGAGGCGCGGAAACTGCTCGATGCGGCCGGTTTCCCCGATGCCAACATCGTAGCCAGCAACGACCTCGACGAGCATATCATCAACAGTTTGAAAACCGAGCAAGAAGCGCGGGTAAATGTATGGGGCGTGGGAACAAAGCTCGCCTCGGCCTACGACCAGCCAGCCCTTGGGGGGGTCTATAAAATGTCGGCCATTCGCGACGCGCAAGGCGTGTGGCAGCACAAAATCAAGCTCTCGGAGCAAAAAGCAAAGGTTTCCAACCCGGGCATACAACAGGTGCGCCGCTACTACCAAGCCGACACTGGGCAGTTCATCGCCGATATGATTTACGATACGCAACAAACGCCCGCGCAGCACGAAGCCGTTATCATTGACCCTATGGACGATACGCGCCGCAAGAACCTATACGCCGATACGCCCTACGAAGAACTTCTTGTGCCAGTTTTTGAGCGAGGCAAACGCGTATATGCGCCCCCTTCTATCCACGAGATGCGCGACCGCACTGCCGCACAGTTGGGGCGTTTGCACCCCAGTATCTTGCGTTTCAAAAATCCGCACGAGTATCCCGTAGGGCTAGAGCAGAACCTCTATCAACTCAAAAACGACCTAATTCTGCGTTTGAAAGGATTTTTATAGACGTTTGCGGACACTTTTTCCAAAAAGACACACGCTTATACGGCGAACCACAAATTATCGTTAAACTAACTGGGAAATATCGTTTTCAGAAAAAATCCTATTACCTTTCGTACGAAAAAAATCCCTGAAAGCCTAACTTCTAGCTTCTTCTACCCCTTTAAATAGTGTGTAACACACACAGAACGTATGCACACAGCCAATTTCTCGTTTCAACGTCTTTCGCGGTACTACTTGGTGCTCCTTTGGGGCCTTATGCTGCTTGCGCCCTCTGCCGATGTGTACGCGCAAAGCGCGGCAGTAGAAAAACTACGCGAGCAACTGGCTACCTACCCCAATGCCGACTCCGTGCGTTTTCATATCCTAGACGACCTTGCGTGGGAACTACGCAGTGCGCAGCCCGCCAGAGCCCTCGAATACGCTCGCGCAGCGCAGGAGCTCGCCGAAGATATTGGGTACCGAAAAGGACAAGGTATTAGTTTTAACATGATGGGGGTACTGTTCAACAATCTAAGCGACTACGACCGCGCCCTCGAAAACTACGAAGAGGCACTCAAAATTCGTCGCGAACTTGGCGACCTACGTGCCGTGGGCAACACGCTCGATAACATGGGCACGGTCTATCAGCGCAAAGGCGAATACGATAAGGCCGTTCAGTACCAAATTGAAGCACTCAAAATTCGGGAAGCGATTGGCGACCGCAGCGGCATGGCAAGCGGCTACAATAACTTGGGAATCATCTACAAAAAACAGCAAAGCCTTGGCCGCGCTCTCGAATACTACGAGAAAGCCCTCGAAATAGAACGCTCTCTGAACGACTACAACGGCATAGCTATCAACTACAACAACATCGGGAGTATCTTTTTCTTGCAGCGGGATTTCGAGCGGGAGCGGCAGTACTACGAAGCCT
>CAYUJH010000035.1:0-11325 GCA_964444995.1 uncultured Roseobacteraceae bacterium
GCCTTTTTGAAAAAGAAGACGTACTCGCCGAATACATTGCTGGCAACTATACTGCCAACGAGCTAATTTCGGCTGGTTATGTAATGCTCGATTACCAACTCACAAACAAACTCGCTGCGGTGGTAGGTGCACGCATCGAACATACTTCGCTAGAGTACCAAGGCTTCGCCTACGACGACGACGAGGAAGTCGCCACTGCTACGCCTACCGAAACGCAGAGCTACGTAAATGTGCTCCCCGGCTTGCACCTCAAGTACGACCTTGCCGAAAATAGCATTCTACGCTTTGCATGGACCAATACCCTTGCGCGTCCGAATTATTTCGACCTTGTGCCCTACGCCATCTATGTACCTAGCGACTTAGAACTAGAGCGTGGCAATCCCAACCTATCTCCCACAACAGCTATGAATTTCGACCTTATGTTTGAAAATTACTTCAAATCTATCGGTCTTGTGTCGGGAGGCTTGTTCTATAAAGACATCAACAACTTTATTTACACACGCACGCTCCGAGAAGTCAACGACCCCGAATTTGGAGAAATAACCTTGTTTACAAGCCCTCAAAATGGCGGCACAGCCGATGTCTACGGCTTTGAAACAGCTTTCCAACGCCAGTTAGATTTCCTACCCGGCGCACTCAAAGGGCTAGGGGTGTACCTAAACTATACCTTCACCGAATCGAGCACAACGGGTGTAGAAGGACGCGAAAATGAAGACCTTCGTTTGCCCGGCACAGCCAAGCACATGTTCAACGCCTCGCTTTCGTTCGAAACCAAGAAACTTGTGCTGCGCGTCTCGCTCAACCACGCCTCTGACTACATCGATGCCATTGGCGGCAGCGCCTTTGCCGACGAATACTACGACCGCCAGACCTTCCTCGACGTAAACGCTTCGTATGCCTTCACACCTAAATTCCGCGTATTTTTTGAAGCCAACAACCTGACCAATCAGCCGTTGCGCTTCTACCAAGGCATCCGCGAGCGCACGCAACAGGAAGAGTACTACAACGTGCGCATAAACTTCGGTATGAAGTACGACCTGTTCAAAAACTAAGTACTTCTCGTGCCTTTGCGCAGCACTTGCGCAAAGGCACTTCTTTTATTTATGTATTACCTTTTAGAAACGCCTCGAGTATATGAAAAAGAACCTCTTATTTTTTCTACAAATCTTACTCAGTGCCTCGCTCTGGGTGAGTTGTAGCGATGCAAACAAAGAAAATGCCGAACAAACGGACGCTACCAACACCGAAGCACCCGCAGAGACCACGGAGAATGCCGTCATACAGCCGCTCTACGTTACCGAGCCTACGACACACGATACCGACGACCCCGCTATCTGGATACATCCGGAAGACCCTTCAAAAAGCCTTATTGTAGGGACAGACAAGGAGGAAGACGGCGCACTGTACGTGTTCGACCTAACAGGGAAAATTGTGCAAGTTGTAAAAGATTTGAAACGCCCTAACAACGTAGATATAATCTATGGCCTATCCCTCAACGGAACGCCCACAGATATTGCCGTAGCCGCTGAACGGCTTACTCATAAGCTGCGTATTTTTCGGCTACCTGATATGACACCTGTTGACGGCGGTGGTATCGAGATTTTTGTAGGCGAAATCGGCGAGGGATTTCGCGACCTTATGGGCATCGCCCTCTATAAAAAGCCCGAAACAGGCCAGATATACGCAATAGCCGGCCGAAAAAATGGCCCTACCGATGGCACGTACCTCTGGCAATACCTCCTAGAAGACGACGGGACAGGGGCTGTAAAAGCAACGCTCGCACGGAAGTTCGGAAAGTATAGCGGCACGAAAGAAATCGAAGCAATTGCCGTTGACCAGGCACTCGGCTATGTGTACTGCTCCGACGAAACGGTAGGCGTACGGAAATACTACGCTGACCCAGAAAAAGGAAACGAAGAGTTAGCACTTTTTGCCACCGAAGGTTTCGCCCGAGACCACGAGGGGATATCTATCTATACACGCAGCGACGGAACGGGATACATACTTGTTTCCGACCAACAAGCTGCCAAGTTTCATATCTTTAAGCGAGAGGGCGAAGCAGACAACCCACACGCTCATACGCTAGTACGCGTGGTGAACGTAGCCGCCCAAGAGAGCGATGGCTCGGAGATAACTTCTGTAGCCCTTAATGCAGACTTCCCTAAAGGAGTTTTCGTGGCCATGTCTGACAATCGCACGTTTCACTTGTACAAAGTAGAAGATATCCTCGGCGAACTGCTCGACTAGCGAGTCGTTGCTCGCCTAGTAGCTGGCCGTATTTTTGGGCGGAGGGGCGTTGCTCGTTAGCGCACTCGCTCCGCCGCTCCGCCTTCTTTTTTCTTTGTTTTTACGGCAACTCCTCGCCGTACCGGCCGCCGCGTTCGAGCAGTTGCGCATAAATTTCGGGATAGCCCACGTCGCGGGCGAGGTCGAGAGCGGTCTTTCCATCGGCGGTTTTGGCGTTTACGTGCGCGTCGAAATCGAGCAGCACCGTTACAAGATTGCGCAACCCTCGGTAGGTGGCCAAGTGCAGCGAGCGCAAATCGTTGTATTGCCGTGCGTTTACATCGGCACCGTGGCGCAACAGCAGCAGGGCTACCCACTGCTTTCGGTTGATAACCGCAGAATGTAGCGCGGTGGCTCGGTACGCATTTTGATAGGTTGTATGCAGCGCAGCACCCTTAGCCAGCAACAATTCGGCGGTGGACTCGTGCCCAAAGTAGGCACTCAGGCCTAGCGGCGTGTAGCCGTCGGGAGCGTATAGGTTCGCCTGCTCTGGGGCTTGGTGTAAACGCTTTTCGAGCGCGTGGTCTTCGCCATATACGCTCAGGTCGAACACTGTGGGCTCGGGATGCGCTTCGAGCAGCAAGCGGCCTATTTCCGCCTGACCGTTGTAAGCCGCGCACACTGGCAGGGACAGCCCTTCGGGTGTGGTTTGGCTTGCTAAAGCGGGCTGCCTTTTCAACAAAGACGACACCTCGCTTTTTGCCCCCTTTTGTATGAGGGTAAGGAGATGGTTCACATCGGATGATGACATAGTTTGGGGTATTTGTTAGGTAAAAAATCTGCGTTTCGACGATAAAAAAATTAGTAGCTACCCCGTAAAAGCATCTACTTCCTTAGTTATTGAAGGTGAAGTTAGTAGGCAAAAGTGTGTTTATTTTTTCAGAAGGTACGCAAACAAACGTGTGTTTTCCGCTAAAAGTTGCTTATTCGGTGTCCCATTTTTGTACACGCACATACACAAACGTACCAAAAAGACGCAAAAAAACCTTGAGTTTGCAGGCAACCCAAGGTCTGGAGATAGTTTTTTCAAGAGAGTAGGAAAATGCGCAACTATTTGGCAGGTTTGGAAGAGGCAACCTGCTCGGTTTTCGGTTTAGGCTCTTCGGCTTTGCTGGTTTTCGATTTAAAAAGCGTACCCAAGAAGGAAAGCAAAATAAGTGTAGTTGCCAAGGCAAGACGGGGGTTCGAGAGAAGTTTACGTTGTTTCATAGTGCGTTGCGTTTAATATACATACGTTTGATTGAGTTTACACAAAGGAGTTCAATTCACGTGCTATTCACAAGTAAATCTTTGTTTATCAATGAGTTAATATTTCAAAAAGTGCAGCGCATTCAATAAAAAATTGTTCAAATACGAACAAGTCAGTATAAAAGCGTACAGTTTTCAAGAAAAACAGAAGAATATTTTGAAACTGCGGCAGGATGCGTTCCTACAAAAAAAGGCAACAAAAAAGCGTGTGTGTTATATCTTCGCTGCCATGCAACAAAAACTTCTTACCTTTTCGCAACAAGCTCCCTATTATACGGTAGGAGCGTTTACACCCTCCACGCGCTATGTGTGGGTAGTCTGCCATGGGTACGGGCAGTTAGCACGGTATTTCTTGCGCCGGTTCGACGTGCTGCCCGCCGACGAGCACTATCTCATTGCTCCGGAGGGCCTTTCGCGCTTTTACCTCGATGCCGCCTACCAAAAGGTGGGTGCGTCGTGGCTTACCAAAGAAGACCGCCCGCTGCACCTGCAAAACCAATGGGCGTACCTCGAGCAGGTATATGCGCAAGAACTCGCGCCCCTGCCCCTCGCGCAGGTAAAACTCGTGCTGTTTGGTTTCTCGCAAGGCGTAGCGACGGTGAGCCGTTGGGCAGCGCACCGGCAGATTCCGTTTACGCACCTCGTATTGTGGGCAGGAGGCTTCCCCGAAGAGCTAACTCCCGACGATTTCGCCTTCCGCCTGCCCGAAGCCACCACGTTTTTGCTCATTGGCGACGAAGACCCCTACGCGAGCGCGTTCGATATTGCGCAGCAAAAAAAGCGGGTAGAGCACGTAATTGGCCCTGCCGAAATCATTTCGTTTGCAGGAGGGCACGAGGTGCGCCGCGAAGTACTCAGCCAGCTTGTTGGTAGATTTTGAACTTTCCTGTAAGTAACTTGCTTTTTAGAGGAGTGGCGTTTGATATGCCCTCTTCTTTTTATATACATCGTTCACTCAATTCAATTTTTACAAAACCTTTAGACCTCTTTTTACAATGGGAAAAGCAATTAATGTAACCGACCAAAATTTTGAACAAGTAGTGTTACAGTCCGATAAACCCGTACTGGTTGACTTTTGGGCAACGTGGTGTGGGCCTTGCATTATGATGGCACCGGTGATTGACGAGCTTGCCGAAGAATACCAAAGTGATGCGATTATCGCAAAACTCGACGTAGATGCCAATCCGCAAACCGCGGCCAAATACGGCATCCGCAGCATCCCGACGCTTATGTACTTCAAAGGCGGCGAAGTGGTAGATAAAGTGGTGGGAGCTTCGCGCAAAGGCGACCTTGCCGGCAAATTGGAGTCACAACTTGCCTAACTCGGCTGCGTGCCTCTCTACCTATGAGTCGGACACGGTCGAATCCAAGTCGTATTTGCGTGCTATCTCGCGCAAAAAAAGCTACCCGAAGCGGGTAGCTTTTTTTGCATTGCACTACAAATGAGCATACAATCCGCCGTAATTACGTATTTTTGGCTATGTGCCACGCGCAATGCTTTTGGGTGGTACAAATTGTTTTGAGTAAGAACCCTAAAGAACCTTTCTATGACACACGAGGCAACCTCAGAGAGCAGGTCATCTACCTATAAACCCAAAGTGGGTATCACCCTAGGCGATTTCAACGGCATAGGGCCCGAAATTGTGATTAAAGTGTTGGAAGACAAACGCATTACCACCCTTTGTACCCCCATCATTTATGGCTCTGGGAAAATCCTGACCCGCTACAAGCGGCTGCTCGAGCGCGAAAATTTTAATTATCACCAATACAACGAAAATAGCTACTTGAACGAAAAAAAGGTCAATGTAGTAAACTGCTGGCAAGACCACCTCACGATAGAGCCGGGGAAAGTTACCGAAGAAGCCGGCTTAGCGGCGTATCTCGCGCTGCAAAAATCCACCGAAGACCTCAAAAGTGGCTTTATTGATGCCGTAGTTACTTGCCCTATCAACAAAGCCAACGTAAAGCGCAAGGAGTTTCCGTATGCAGGCCACACAGAATACTATGCCAAAGAGTTTGAAGCCGAAGAAAGCCTGATGATGCTGTGCAGCTCGCAGCTCAAAGTAGGTCTTGTAACCGTGCACGTACCGCTCCACGCCGTATCGCGCCTTATTACCCGCGAGCGCATACAAAGCAAAGTGATTGCCCTGATGGCTTCGCTCAAGAAAGATTTTGGTATTTCCAAGCCTAAAATTGCGGTGCTAGGGCTAAACCCACACGCCGGTGAAGAAGGGCTACTTGGGCAAGAAGAGCAAGAAATTATCTCGCCGGCCATTATCGAGCTACATAAAAAAGGAAACCTCGTATATGGTCCCTACCCCGCCGACGGTTTTTTTGGAATGATGATGCACCAAAAATTCGATGCTGTACTCGCCATGTACCACGACCAAGGCCTTATCCCTTTCAAAGCCCTTGCCTTCGACGAGGGCGTAAATTTTACCGCCGGCCTGAGTATCGTGCGCACCTCGCCCGACCACGGCACGGCGTACAGCATTGCCGGTAAAGGCATTGCCAACGAGCGTTCGTTCCGCGAAGCCCTCTACATGGCGATTGACGTAGTTCGGCACCGCCGCAATAAGATTGAAAACAAAATACGGCTCACCAAAAAATTGAAGTTTGAGCAAGAATAAGACCTTCCCCCAGCATCTGGGCGTGCTCTTTTTGCAAAGAAGGCACACACTGCTGCTCCTCTGGGGAGTCTTTTGCAGTGTGTGCGTTTCGGCAAATGCGCAAACAGCCGCATGGCAACTTGAACGCGAAAAAGACAGCATCACGGTGAGCAGCCGCCACCGCGACGAGGAAAAAACCAAAGAGTTTCGGGTAGAAATGAAGAGTAGCTATGCGGTCGCCGATTTTGTGCGCATCATCAAAGAGGCCTCCCTCGGCACGCAGTGGATTCACCGAGCGGTGCGCTTCGAAACGCTCGAAACGCTCAACGAGCGCACGTGGTACACCTACACCGAAATTTCCATTCCTTGGCCTTTTGCCAACAAAGACCTCATTACGCACAACACCTTACTGGAAAACACGAAAGAACACAACGTAACGATTCGCATGGTGAACCAACCCACCTTTCGCCCGCAAATAGAGGGCATCTCGCGGCTCGAACATTCCGAAGCGCAGTGGCGCTTTGAAACCCTGCCCAGCGGGGAAACGTTGGTGGCCTATGAAGTCTTTGCCCGCTCGTCGGGAGGGCTGCCAGCTTGGCTGGTCAATCCTATCATCGTGCAAGGCCTGTACGCTACCCTACGCGACCTGCGCACCGTAGTAGCCACTCAAAAAAAGATTGAACATGAAAACCTTAGCCATTGATATTGGAAACTCCAACCTTGTATTTGCCTATTGGAATGGCACACGCTGGCAGGCCGTTTGGCGCGAAGAAACCTCGATAACGCGCCCTGCCGACGACTACGCCCGCGGGCTGCGTATGCAAATGTTGGAGCACGGACTGCGCTTTAGCGATGTTGAGCAGGTGATTCTGGGTAGCGTAGTGCCTGCGCTCACCAAGCCCGTTGCCGAAATGGTCGGGCATACGCTCGAACTCGAAACCCTTGTAATGTCGCCCGCGCTGCTCACAAAATTACCTATTACCGTAGTCAACCTTGCCGAAATTGGTGTGGACCTAGTCGCCAATGCGCTCGCCGCCTACACACGCTTTCAACAGGCAGTCATCGTTGTGGACTTCGGCACGGCGCTCACACTCACCTCCGTATCGGACGCGGGGCGCATAGAAGGCGTAGCGATTGCTCCCGGCCTAAAAACAGCCATCCGTGCCCTAGCAAGCAACACAGCGCAACTCCCCGAAGTACCCCTACTACTGCCCACCTCGGTACTGGGGAAAGACACGGCACATGCCATGCAAGTAGGCGTATTAGAAGGCTATATCGGCATGGTGCGGCACCTACTTGCCCAAACACGCCGCGAACTAGGTATGCACGCACAAGCCATCGCTACGGGAGGGCTCTCCGGCGTGCTTGCACCCCTACACACGGAGTTCGCCGAAATAGACACACTGCTCACACTCGAAGGACTTCGCTTAGCAGCCCACTACGCCACCCCTCTACGCTGAACTCCGTGCGCGTGGTACTTAGCACACAGATGAAATCATAAAAAAACTCAAACCACTTTCTTTGTCGCTACATTGCAGTTTACCTTTATATCGAAAGTCCTAAAACTGCTCAATCTATTAAATACCTCCCCCCCTTTTATGGCTAAAAAAATTCTTCTTAGTGGTATTGTTTTACTTGTTGTAGTAGCGGCAACACTTGCCTACTTAGCAACAACCACCCGGCAACACAGCCCTCGCGCCGATGTCCAATTCACCGCACCCGACATCTCTGTGGCTGTTTCGTACTGCCAGCCCTTCAAAAAAAGGCGCACTATTTTTGGGTCGCGCCGCGACGGTGCGCTGGTACCCAACGGACGCTACTGGCGGACAGGTGCCAACGAGGCTACCGAAATCACCTTCGCCAACGATGTGCTCTTTGGCGATAGCCTCGTAAAAGCCGGCCGATACAGGCTCTACACTATCCCCGACGAAAAAGAATGGAAAGTAGTACTAAATAGTGAGCTAGGTGCATGGGGCTTTTTTGAACCCAACTACGCCCTCGACGTGGTGGCGATTCAAATACCCCCCGCCCCTACCGACCGCGAGTGGGAACAGTTCACCATTACCGGTATCCCCAAGAACAACGGCATTATCCTAAGCCTAAAGTGGGATATGACCAAGGTGGATATTCCCATTCGGAATCCTTCTTAACACATCTGCCTTACCTTTCTTTATCCAACCTCCTAGTGTGTGAATGATTCAACGCCCTTTCGGTCTCATGCGCCCTCGTCGTGGATGCACAGCGTACTTAGCTTGGTGCGTTTCCCCAACTTGCTCATCATTGTACTTACCGAGTACCTCGTACGCATCTGCCTCATAGGACCGAAAGAGGCTTGGCAAGCGCATCTTTTAGAACTGCCGTTTGCAGGCTTGGTATTTTCCACCGTCTGCATCGCCGCAGCGGGCTATATTATCAACGACTACTACGACATCAAAATAGACCTCATCAACAAACCCGATAAGGTAGTTATAGGAAAGTCTCTCACACGACGTAAAGCCATGATGGGGCACTTTCTTCTCAACATCGTGGGCATTGGTATCGGCACGTTTTTGAGTGTAAAAGTTGGAGCAGTGAACTTTGTAGCAGGATTTCTGTTATGGCTGTATTCAAACCTGCTCAAACGGCTGCCTCTTGTGGGTAATCTTACTATTGCGCTACTTACGGGCACTTCTGTATGGATTGTAGCAGTATATTTCGACCAACACGACCCACTCGTGTATGTATTTGCTACGTTTGCTTTTTTCACTACGCTTATTCGCGAAATTGTGAAAGATATGGAAGACCTACGTGGCGACCGCACTTTTGGCTGCAAAACCCTCCCTATCTTATGGGGCTACCGCAAAACAAAACAGTTTATCTATACCATATTACTTGTATTTTCGCTCACAGTACTTGCTATTTTGTGGCAGGCTAACTTGCAAGTACTCAATCTTTATTTTGTGGGGATGCTGCTGCCCGGAGCCTTTTTTATACATATGCTCTACCGCGCCGATACCCAACGCGCCTTTCGGCAACTGAGCACCCTACTGAAAGGCGTAATGCTGAGCGGAGTGCTTATAATGCTCGCGGTGTAAAACAACGTAAGATGCCTGCTCTATCCCATTGCCCCCTGTAGGTGTACTTTTTTTATTTTAATAGTTTACACATTTTGTTGTATATATTTGCTAGACCAAAAAACACCTGACGTATCAGGGAAGTTTGCTATGTTTACAGACCAATAACTCTACTAGATATGAACCTCTCCGCCGACGAAATCATCCGCGTACTTTACGTGGACGATGAACCTGAAAACTTGGATAGCTTTCAACTCGTCTTTATGGATGATTATCACGTCTTTGTCGGAAATTCTGCCAAAGAAGGGATGCAATCGCTAGAAGATGCCGAAAAACGCGGCGAAGAAATCCACCTGCTTATCTCCGACCAACGTATGCCGCATACCACCGGCATAGAATTTATGGAGCAAGTAAATAAACGCTACCCACATATTGTCAAGATTTTAGTAACAGGTTATAGCGATATAGAAGTTGTAACGCAGGCAATTAACAAAGCAGGTATCTACCGCTACGTGAGCAAGCCGTGGAACGAGCACGAATTGCGGCAAACGCTTAACCAAGCCTATCAACACTATCGCCTTGCCAAAGAAAATAAGGCACTGCTGCAAAGCCTTCAACATTCGAACGAGGAACTCAAGCAAGCCATCGAAGAGGTAGAAAGCCTAAAAAACAAGTACAAAGAAGAGAATTTGTACCTGCGGCAAGAATATAGCCTCAACAAGAACTTCAAGGAAATTATCACCCAAAGTAATAAGTTCAAAAAATCGCTCAACAGCATTCAGCAAGTTGCAAAGACCGACTCTACCGTGCTAATTTTAGGCGAAACAGGCACGGGGAAGGAGTTGGTCGCCCGCGCTATCCACAACCTGAGCAACCGCAGCGGCATGCCCCTAGTAAAAGTAAATTGCGCTGCCCTGCCCAGCAATTTGATTGAAAGCGAACTATTTGGGCACGAAAAAGGCGCGTTTACCAGTGCGATTGCCCGCAAAATAGGCCGCTTCGAGTTGGCCGATAAAGGCACGCTCTTCCTCGACGAGATTGGGGAAATGCCCATCGAAGTGCAATCCAAAATGCTCCGCGCCCTGCAAGAAGGTGAGTTTGAGCGCATTGGCGGCACCAAAACCCTCAAGGTAGATGTGCGCATTGTAGCTGCGACCAACCGCGAGCTATCCGAAGAGGTGCAAAAAGGCACGTTCCGCTCCGACTTATACTTCCGGCTCAACGTGTTTCCCGTTGAGCTTCCTCCGCTGCGCCAACGTAAAGAAGACATTGTGTTACTTGCAGAGTATTTCACCGAAAAATACAGCAAGCGCATGGGCAAAAACATCAGTGAAATTCCTAAAAAAGTCCTCGAAAAGCTAGAAAAATACCACTGGCCGGGCAATATTCGGGAGTTAGAAAACATCATTGAGCGAGCGGTCATTATCAGCCGCGGCCGCGTGCTCGAATTTGGCGACTGGCTCGAAGACCACAAGCCCGAAGCAGGACTAACACTCCCCAACGATGTCTTGGTAAGCATGGAGGAAATGGAGCGTCAGTATATTGTTAAAGTTCTGAAAGCAACAGACGGAAAAATCAGTGGCAGGGGCAGTGCCGCCGAAATGCTACAAATGAACCCCGCCACGCTGCGCTCGCGTATGCAAAAACTAGGGATAAAATTAGGGCGAAATATTCAAGACCTGTAAACTTTTGCCCACACTGGGCGTTCACTATTTCGAATCGTTCTACGCATTTTCCATTTTTTCAAATACGCTACGCACCTTGTACGACAAGAAATCAACGCTCTTTATCGTCCTGAGCGGTATATTCCTCACCAACGCCCTCGTGGCAGAAATTATCGGCACAAAACTTTTCTCGCTAGAAAGTATCTTCGGCATTGCCCCTGCGGAAATCTATCTTTTTGGCGAAGGGCCACTGAGTTTTACGCTTACCGCCGGTGTGGTCATCTGGCCCGTTGTCTTTCTAACCACCGACCTCATCAACGAGTATTTTGGCAAAGAAGGCGTGCGAAAAATTTCGTTTCTTACCGCTGGCTTTATTGCCTACGTCTTTTTTGTGTTGTGGGCTGTTACCGAATTACCCCCCTCCCCTATTTGGATCAATAGCTACCCCGACCTGAAAATTCACGA
>CAYUJH010000036.1:0-11299 GCA_964444995.1 uncultured Roseobacteraceae bacterium
TGCAAATGAACATTTGTGCTAATAATCCGCCACTTCGCAAAGCCGAAAAACGTTGTGCCTCACTGTAAAAGAAAACACAAAAACCTAAAACTAAATCAACAGTAACTACGTTGTAAGCACAGTAAAGATAAAAACTCAAAGATTATGCAAGTTTCAGTAGTACAAATTGGCAACTCAAAAGGGATTAGACTAAGTAAAACCCTTTTAGACAAGTACCAAATTACAGACAAGGTGGAACTTGTTTTAGAGAATGATCATATTATTCTAAAACCCGTTGCTGAACCCCGAAAAAATTGGGAAGTTGCCTTTGCAGAAATGCACCGCAACGGAGACGATACCTTGCTGATCGACAGTGTCTTTGAAGACGAAAATTGGGACTAATAATGGCTGATTACTTACAATACGAAATTGTTATTGTCAATTTAGACCCTACAGTAGGTAGCGAAATCAAGAAAAAACGTCCTTGCTTAATAGTTTCGCCCAACGAAATGAACAAGCACTTGGCAACTATTGTAGTTTGTCCTATCACTTCACAATCAAAAAATTATCCTACAAGAGTTACTTTTGATTTAGAAGGACAGACCAATTGGATAGTAATAGACCAAATTCGTACCATAGATAAGAGCAGAGTAACGAAATTTATTGGACACTTAGAAGATGAAACCATTGAGCAAGTAAAAGATGTCATCAAAGAAACCTACGTGGACTAAAAAACAGCAAAAGCACAACATTATGTTTGCGAAAAAGCGGGCTAATGTGCGTAATTTAGGCTTTTGTGCTTTCTATAAACTTTGTGCGTAGGGCAAGGGAAGTGCTATCAATCCCGCCCTTCGAAAATAGTTGTACGTTGGGAGTCATACTAAAAAAATTGAGACGCAACAAACAAGCGGAATACCAAAAATAGCGACTGAGGCAGACAGAAATAATTGCGCCAATTAGTACCTTGCAGCGCATCATTGCACATCCTTGTGTTACCTTCTTTACAATCTTACGTATGAAACTTGACTTATTGGCGCTCGTGGCACACCCCGACGATGCCGAACTTGGCTGCGGGGGGACGCTTGTGGCTCATGCCCTGCGCGGCTATCGCGTGGGTGTGGTGGACTACACACAGGGCGAACTCGGTACTCGTGGCGATGTACCCACGCGCCTTGCCGAAGCGCAAGCTGCCGCCGAAATTATGGGGTTAGCCGTGCGCGAGAACCTACAATTCCGCGATGGCTTTTTTGAAAACGACGAGGGGCATCAGTTGGCCGTTGTGCACTGCCTGCGCCGCTTTCAGCCCGAAATTGTGCTTACCAACGCTACATACGACCGCCACCCCGACCACGGCAAGGGGGCAGCCTTAACCACGCAAGCCGTCTTTCTGAGCGGCTTGAAAAAGATAGAAACGCAGTGGGACGGAGTTTTACAAGCCCCTTGGCGACCCAAAAAGGTATATCACATCATCCAAAGCCGGCTACTGATGCCTGACTTTGCCGTGGACGTGTCGCATGTATGGGAGAAAAAAATGGCAGCGATTCGCGCCTACCGCTCGCAGTTTCACACCTCCGATGCCTCGGCAGAGGGGGAGCAAACATTTATCTCTACGCCCGATTTCATGGAGTTTATTGAGGGGCGTGGGCGCGAGTTTGGAAAAAATATCGGGGTACAATATGCCGAAGGGTTTACCATAGGGCAGCCCCTCGGCGTATCGAATTTGTTTGACTTGGTACAGTAAACCTACAACACGGTCTCTGCTGGGTGGAAGGGCAGACCAAATGCTTCTGCTACGGCTTCATAGACCACCTTGCCTTGTACTACGTTCAGTCCTTTGAGCAGTTCGGCATCGTCTTTACAGGCTTGTTGCCAGCCCTTAGAAGCAAGCGCAAGCGTGTAGGGCAGCGTGGCGTTGGTCAGAGCGATGGTAGAGGTATAAGGCACTGCGCCGGGCATGTTTGCTACGCAGTAGTGCACCACGTCGTCAATGATATACACGGGGTCTTCGTGGGTGGTCGGGCGGCAGGTTTCTATGCAGCCGCCTTGGTCCACGGCTACGTCCACTACGACCGTCCCCGGTGCCATTTCCTTGAGCATGTCGCGAGTGATGAGCTTGGGTGCTTTCGCCCCCGGAATGAGGATTCCCCCTACGATGAGGTCCGAATGCTTGATGAGGGCGCGGATGTTGTATTCGTTCGACATCATCGTTGTTACGTTGGCAGGCATGATGTCGGCCAAGTAGCGCAGGCGTTGCAGGTTTACATCGAGAATGGTTACATCTGCCCCAAGGCCTGCCGCCATTTTCGCTGCCTGCGTGCCGACTACGCCGCCACCCAAGATAAGCACCTTCGCAGGCTTCACGCCCGGTACGCCACCCAGCAAGATGCCGCGCCCTTTCATCGGTTTTTCTAGGTATTTTGCACCTTGTTGTACTGCCATGCGGCCGGCCACTTCCGACATCGGAATGAGCAAAGGCAACGAGCGGTCGGCTTTTTCCACCGTTTCGTACGCCAAACAAACGCTTTTGTTGGCAAGCATTGCCTTGGTGAGTTCCTCCGAAGAGGCAAAGTGAAAGTACGTGAATAAAAGCTGATTTTCGCGAATAAGACCGTATTCCGATGCAATCGGCTCTTTTACTTTCACAATCATCTCGCTTTTGGCATACACATCTTCGATGCTGGGGAGCAAAACCGCGCCGGCTTGTACGTAAGCATCGTCGGGGAAGCCGCTGCCGTCGCCTGCGGTGCGCTGTACTTGCACCGTGTGCCCTCTTTTTACCAATTCGAGCGCGCCTGCGGGGGTAAGTGCTACGCGGTTTTCGTTGTTTTTAATTTCCTTGGGAACTCCAATAACCATTGTTTCCTGTGTTTAAAAAAGATGAAAAATTCCGTTTTTATGTGTTGTGCATTCTTGGTGTGAAAACGCTTGCAAAAGTACCGATTTCGCACCAAATATGGCGTTGTGGGCGAACCGAAATTGCCGTATGGTCTTGTATTTCTTCGCATTTCGCGTTCTTTGCACAGCAAGCCAACAAACGACGCGACACGCATGGAAAAAAAATATCTCTTGTTCGGCACGGCCAAAGGCCTGCTTATCTTCGAGCGCACCAAGAAAGGATGGCGCAGCCTGCGTACCGATTTTCTGGGGATGCCTGTGTCGGCTGTCCACATTGCCGAGGGGCGTTGGTGGGTGAGTTTGGCGCACAAGCACTGGGGCACAAAACTGCATGTTTCCGACAACGAGGGGCGGACGTGGCGCAACATCGCTACGCCAAAATACCCTGCCTACGCGGAACTGTCGGCGGGTAAACCTGCCAAATTGCAGTCGGTGTGGGCGTTTGCCCATACGCATACGCCGCAAAACGGGCTTCGCCTATACGCAGGTACCGAGCCGGGCGGTTTATTTTTTTCCGACGACGAAGGGGCTGGCTGGCAACTCGTAGAAGGCCTGTGGGCGCATCCTTCGCGGCAGCAGCACTGGTTCGGTGGCGGGCGCGGAAAAAATACGCCGGGGATACATTCTATCGCGTTCGACCCAAAAAATCCTGCACACGGCTACGTGGGCATTAGCTGCGCGGGCGTATTTGAAACTACCGACGCAGGACAACAATGGCAGCCACGCAACAAGGGGCTACGCGCCGACTTTTTGCCCGACCCATACGCCGAAGTTGGCCACGACCCCCACCGATTACTCATGACCAATACCGATTCGGCTGTACTTTGGCAACAGAGCCACTACGGCGTATTTCGCTCTACCGATGCAGGGGCGAGCTGGCACGATATATCCGACCCTTCCCAACAAATAGGCTACGGCTTTGCGCTGGCCGTTTCGGAAACGTCGGCGCTAGAGGCGTGGGTAATTCCCGCCGAAAGCGATGACCTACGCACCGCACCCCGTCGGCGGCTCTTCGTAGCGCGAACAACCGATGGGGGAGCTACTTGGCAACGCCTCCAAACAGGGCTACCCCAACAGAATTGCTACGATTTGGTACTTCGGCACGCCCTCGCACTTTCTGGCGATTGGCTCGCCTTTGGCACCAATGCGGGCAACAGCTTTTTTTCCGATAATCGGGGCGAGCAGTGGCATTTGTTGGCTCACTATCTACCGCCAGTGTTTGTGGCAATGTTTGCCTAAAAGGTCAGGCCAATCACTAGCACGTCGTCGGTTTGGGCGCGTTCGCCGCGCCATGTTTCAAAGTAAGTATCCAAAAGTCGTTGCTGTTCGGCCAAAGGTTTGGTCGCCATACCTTCTAAGAGTTTGTAGAAGTTTCCGAGCATAAACTTGAAATTCTCCTCGCCTCCGAATTGGTCGGGGTAGCCGTCGGTAAACAAGTAGGCTTTATCACCCTCTTCCACATGAAAGACATGTTCTTCTAACTTCTCGATGCGCTTTGGGTCGGCATCGCCAATACTGTACCGGCTTCCTTTTATCTTGTGCAGCTCTCCCTTTTGCCAGAGCCACAGCGGGCGATGCGTACCCACAAAGCGGACGACACGGTCTTTGTTATCGTAACACAGCAAGGCAATATCGAGTGCGTCGCGCACTTTTCGCCGACTTCCCGACGCAGTACTCCGAAGGTACTCGTTGAGCAGCATATCGAGTTGCTCGATGAGTTTTTTGGGTGAGTCGCAGGTAGCTTTGTTCATCAACTGATTAAGCAGCGAGAGCGTGAGCACCGTGAGCATCGCGCCGGGAACGCCGTGTCCGGTGCAGTCAATCGCAGCAGCCACACACATATCGCCCTGCCGATAGAACCACGGCGCATCGCCACTTACAATATCGCGAGGTTTGAGCAGCATAAACGTCTCTTTAAAGCATACCCGTTCGCGCGTACTCGCTGCAAACATCGCTTTCTGAATTCGGCTCGCATATTGTATGCTATCGGTCAGGCTTTTGTTGTTTTTTTCGAGTGCTTGCCCCTGTTGGCGGAGTTTTTCTTGTATCTCGGCCATGTACTGCCGGGTCATGCCCATCATTTCCTGCGCCGACTCGTAGCGCTCGTTGGAAACGGCTAAGGCTTTCTTCTTTTTTTTGAGTTTTTTCTTGAGCTTTTTGAGCTTGGCTTCCCAAGAGGATTCGTCGTGTGTAGGTTTTTCCATAGTATAAGTAAGTGTCCATAAACCGAAACGTAGAGCTTATGGTGTAACGCGCCGTTTGCGAAAGGAGTTTTCTGGGTATGTGCGTGCGGTGCGTTTTGTACAAAGTGCTATCTTTACCTAAGGCACAAGGGTTAATCCTTAAATTATACCATGATTCACTTGATTTAAGGATTAACATGATTTGATTTGCTTGATTTTGAATGATTTATGAGACCGAAATTTCGCAAACCTCATGCGCTTCGGTATAATAAGTATTTTTTGGTAAAATAAAAACATAAAATGAAACATATTATCAACTATATCTTGAATAGGTTCATGCCCCAACGCCTACGTGCTGAATTGAAAAAAAGAGAACAGCTAAAAAAATGGAAGAGCGAAGGGTTCCCAGTTCCTGCACCGCATATTGTAAAGCAAATGGTTATACAGGAGTATCAAAAACGATACAGCATAGCCATATTGGTGGAGACCGGCACATACCTTGGGCACATGATAGAGGCTCAAAAGAATATATTTAAAAAAATATATTCTATCGAACTAGGGCAAGACTTGTTCGATAAAGCCGTAGATAAATTTAAACAGGATAGGTACGTGCTACTTTTTCAGGGAGATAGCGGCAAAGTACTTCCTGAAATAGTATCCCAAATCAGTGAGCCTGCTATATTTTGGCTAGATGGGCACTATTCGGAAGGCATCACCGCGAAGGGAGAAAAAGAGTGCCCAATTCTCGAGGAGTTAGCCGCAATATTTGCGCACGGCAACTACAATCATGTGCTTTTGATAGACGACGCACGGTGCTTTACCGGACAAGGAGATTATCCTTCTATTGACGAATTGGTCGGTATCGTAAAAAATAAAAATGAGAACTATCAAGTTGAAGTGAAACACGACGTGATAAGGTTTAGCATAAGCTAGCGTGTATTTATACCAAAGCGCATGAGATTTGCAAAATTATGGCCTCATAAATCAGGCAAATCAAATCATGTTAATCCTTAAATCAAGAGAATCTTGGTATACACATCGTCGAAAGACTATACGAGCTACACGGTCGAAATTTTACGTCCTATATTTTCACAGACTTGCCATGGATACTCCCCCACTTATCTCGGTGCTAATGCCTGCCTACAACGCTGAAAAATTTATTGGCAGGGCGATAGAAAGTATGTTGCAACAAACGTATGCGCATATCGAGTTGCTCATAGCCGACGATGCTTCCCGCGACCGTACGCGAAAAATTATAGATACCTACAACGACCCGCGCATTCGTCGCTTTCATCAAGATACCAATCAGGGCTATTTGAAAACCTGTAATGCCTTGTTTGCCAAAGCCCAAGGCGACTTTATCACGTTTCAAGATGCCGACGATTACTCCGCACTCAACCGCCTAGAAAAACAGCTTGCCGCTTTCGACGCACACCCCGAATTGGGCGCTTGCGGCACAAATTATGTGCGCGTAACCGAAGAAGGGCAAGAAATAAGCTGTTCGCATTACTTTCTATCGTACGAACACATACAAAATGCGCTACCCAAAGAGTACCACTTTGTAGGTTCTTCGCTCATGATACGCCGCACTGTGTACGAGGCTGTTGGTGGCTATCATCCCTTTTTCGACCGCATTGGGGCAGAAGACCATCACTGGGCATGGCAGATTATGGAGTACTTTCCAATGATTAATCTGAAAGAGCCCCTTTATTTTTACAGACACAATAAAAATTCAATTGCAGGAGACTGGTCTGACAACCCAAGAAAAATTTATACGGCGCGCTTACTAGCGTTTATCATTCAGGAAAAAAAAGAAAAACAACTTGATGTCCTCGAAGAACCTCATATACACACCCTGATAGCATACGAGCGCACGCTTAGCGAGCCGTATCGTCAAGATAAATCTCTATTTTTTCGTAAACTATCTAATAAATATTTTTACGAAAAAGATTATGAAAAAGCATTCTCGCTCATTATACGAGCCATAAAGAAATCTTATTTCAAAGTTGAAAATTATAAAGACATGTTTTTTTACATAAAATCTATTGTAAGAGAATACCTCAGCAGCCCAAAAAAGAAATAATCGTTTTGTTTGTTCTACTGAAATGTATAAGGTTTGCGAAATTTTGGTCTCATAAATCATTCAAAATCAAGTAAATTCAATCAGGTCAATCCTTAAATCAAGTGAATCTTGGTATAGAAATATGATTATCGTAAAAATTACCGACGGCTTGGGAAACCAACTCTTTCAGTATGCCTGTGGGAAGGCGGTTGCTTTGCGGCACAAGACCTCCGTACATTTGGATGTATCGTGGTACGATACGCACGACCAACGGTTTACCCCGCGCACCTTTGGCTTGCATACGTTGGCAATTTCTGCTCCGTTGGCCACAGAGGCGGAAAGTAAACGCTTAAAAATGCCTACGTACCCCTTTCTTATACGCTCCTTGTATTACCGATGGCAATATGCTATACCGTATTACCGCCGGTATTTTTACAAAGAACGTTCTTTTCAGTACGATGCTCATGTTTGGAATACCCGAAAGAACGTGTATTTGGAAGGATTTTGGCAATCGTACCGCTATTTTCAGCATATTCGGGCTGTATTGCTGAAAGAATTTGAGGCGCAAGCACCTTTGTACTCTGCGTATGAGGCGTACCAAGCAAAAATTATTTCGCAAAACTCGGTATGCCTGCATGTGCGCCGTGGGGATTACGCGCAGCGCGACCAAAATCCTGAACACGAGCTACTTACGCTTTCATACTATACAGAGGCTATTTCGTACCTTGTGGCAAAGGTGGCAAATCCGCATTTTTTTATTTTTTCCGACGATATAGCGTGGGTAAAAGAGCACCTTCCACTACCCAAAACGGTTACTTTTGTGGAGGGCAACGCAGCGACTCCCGAAAATGACTTGATGCTCATGAAGCGTTGCAAGTATTTTATCATCGCAAACAGTACACTGAGCTGGTGGGGCGCATGGCTGAGTGTATTTCCTCAAAAAATTGTGGTAGCTCCCAAACAATGGTTTGCTGCCTCCTCGACGAAAGCTACGGTTGATTTACTGCCCTCTGACTGGATACGCTTATGAATCAGCCACTTGTATCGGTCTTATTGCCGGCGTACAATGCTGCGCCTTTTGTCGGGCAAGCTATTGATAGTGTCCTAACACAAAGTTACGAAAACTTTGAGCTTTTGGTATTCGACGATGGTTCGGCCGATAACACATGGGAAATTATTGCCAATTTTTCCGATGTACGTATCAAAAAAATACGCAATGAGAAAAATATCGGGCTAATTGCTACGCTTAACAAGGGCATTAAATTGGCTAGCGGAACATATCTGGCACGTATGGATGCCGACGACATCGCTTTCCCACAGCGGCTAGAAAAGCAGGTGCATTTTATGGAGCAACACCCCGAGGTGGTACTCTGCGGTACTGCATTTATTTGCTTTGGAAACGGAGAAGAAGCCGTTGTTCGTTACCCTACGGAAGATGCGCCTCTTCGCTGGAAAATGCTGTATCAGTGCCCTTTTGGGCATCCTACGGTGATGATGCGCCTCGCCACGTTGCATACGCACAACCTATACTATGCGCAAGCATATCAGCATTGCGAAGATTTTGAACTTTGGACAAGGCTTGCCGAAATAGGACAGGTAGCCAATCTATCGGAGGTGTTGCTAAAATATAGGTTGCACGAAGAAAGTGTGTCGCAGAAATTCGTGGAAATTCAACAAGAACACACAAAAAAAGTACTTATCAGGCAATGGGCAAAGCTGGGCGTTTCACTTACCCAAGCAGACTACGAGGTAATGTTGGCACTGTTTTACAAAGATTTTTCGCAGGATGTGTCGTTCGTGAAACATGCAGAACAACTCTTAGCTAAGCTTGTTGGGCACACTGCTGCCGCAACACATTATTTGCCACAACCCTATAAAATACAAAGCGCAAGCCTACTATTTTATCACCTGTGTTATAATGTAAAAGATAGACGATTTAAAGTGTTACGAACCTATTTCGCAAGCAAAATACCCAGATATACAATCAAAAAAGGATGGCAGTTAAAACTTGTAGCCAAAAAAATTGTAGAGACTATTTTCTGAGGTCTCCCCCCGCTTGTGTACTACCTCCCCACCCACATCCACCCCACAGGCATATCGGCAGCATAATCGCCACTAATTTGCGGGCGTTGGGTGTTATTTGTTTCCTTCGATACGTTTTCTTCTACGTAGGTAAACAGCTCGCCGAGGCCGATAAACTTGCAGGCGTAGTCGCAGGCTGGCTCGGCGCGTTTGGCGGCCAAGGCTGGTATGTGCCCCTTTAGCCCTTTGATTAGGAAATGACTGAAAATGCCCTGCCGAAGGTCGTTGCGCTCGAACGACTGCTGCTCCTTGCGCGAAGAGGTAAGTATCGCTGTGCCGCGCTGTTGGGCGAGCACCTCCTGCCAAGCCTCGCTGGGCGTTCCTTTGATGCCCCCCGAATGGCAGGCATCGGCGATGATGAGTTTCTTGTTGGCGCGGGTGCTTGCGAATAGCTCTTTTATGGTGTGGTAGGATAGATAGTTGCTTTCCCCGTTGTAGTCGTGCGGATAGAACTCGCTTTGCCCGGCATGACCTGCCAAATAGAGCATGACAAGGTCGTTTTCGCCAGCTTTTCCCAGTAATTCTTTGAGCGATTGTTCTATGTTTTTGGCGCGAGCGTTTTGGTCTATCAAAATCTTTATTTGCTCGTCGGGCAGTGCGCCTCCTTGGGGGCTTTTCAGGAAGGCGTACAGTTGGTACGCGTCGTCGTCGGCATAGTTGAGGCTGCCAAATTGCTGATAGGTGGAAATCCCCACAATAATTGCCCAGACCTTCAGCGGACTTTTCGCGTCGCGGGCACGCAGGTGGGCGAGGGGCATGGCATCGTCGAATGTGCCGTAGATAACGGGGTTTTGCTCTCCACCGGTGCGTTTTGTTACAGCGTTATATACATACGTGTATAACTCACGTACCGTAACAAGACCATCGTTGGGAGTAAGGTCGGCTTTCCCCTTCAATCCTTCCATCATATAATACGAAAACACCCCTTGCCGCAGCCCGTCGTATTCTTTAGAAAACTCTTTTTCGCGCGAGGAGGCAAGCAATATCGTACCGTCTTTGGCTTCGGTGAGCCGTTGGTAAAAGGCGTGCGGCCCTGCCCCTTTGTTACGGCTTACGAGCGTGCCGGCGTAGCACGCATCGGCGATGAGGAGTTTTTTCTGCACCGGCGCTTGGTTGAGTATGTCCTTTAGCTGCGTGTAGGACAGTGCAGTTTGTGCCGATTTTTCGGGCTGGTAGTCGTAGGGCAACATGTTGCCTTCCGTGCCGTGCCCGGAAAAATAGAAAATCAGTAAATCTTGCCGTTTTGCTTTTTGGGTTACGGTGCGTACGGCTGCCAAAATAGCTTCTTTGGTTGCATTTTCGTCCACAAGTACGGTAAGTTGCTCGTCGGGGACAGCTCCGCCTTCTGGGCTTTTGTAGAAGGCGTAGAGCAGGTACGCGTCGTCGTCGGTGTAGTGTAGCTTGCCAAACTCGGGCAGGGGGCGTTCGTAGTTAGAAACACCCACAAAAATTCCCCATACCTTGGGTGCTTCTGCCACGGCCGGTTCGGTAGGGGGCGCAACCACGTTGGGTTCAGCGGGGGAAGTGCTAGGCGTAACCGTCTCGGCGGTTTCTACGGCGTATATGGGCGTTTGAAACTGCTCTCCGCCAATGTGGTAGCCTTCGGTGAGTTCTTGGGTACGCTGGCAAAGGAGGTTCCAACTCACCTGCGGCATGATGGAATGAGCGGCCTGCAAGAATCCCCACGCAAAGGCACTGCCCCGCCGGGGGTGCGGGTCGAAGGCAGCCAGTTGGCCAGCCCTGCTACTGCTCATAAGCACCGAAGCACGGCTTTCACGGTAGAGCAGCCGATATTGTGTGCGCAGTTCGGCGGAGGGGTTGCGCAGGGGCGTTTGAACCCCTGCTCGCACAGCCGGTGGGGTTGGCAGCGACGCCGGCAGCGCGGAAAACTCGTAGGCGTGGTCGGTATCGGCTAGGCAGAGCAATAAGCGCGCATTTTTTTGCTTTAACTGCGCATAAAGTGCGGACAAAGATACACTGTGCGCGCTACGTACCGACGAACTTTTCGTAGGTTCGGGGTGCAGATAGAGCATCGGCCACTCGTCGGTTTGATGCTCAAAGCGAAATCCTTCGCCCACGTAACAAAAAAGCAGCACAT
>CAYUJH010000037.1:0-11133 GCA_964444995.1 uncultured Roseobacteraceae bacterium
AAAAAAGCTTCTTCAAACAAATACAAACGTTGTATGTAGTTGGCTGCGTCTTGGAAGGTGTTAATTTGATGAATCTCTAACATAAACAAGGGCAACTGCACATGGATACCGTATAAGGGGTCAATAGCATACTGATACAGGGGGTACTGCTGCCGCAAGATGAGGTCTTCGAGGGTATAGCTTAGTATGTTGGTAGAAAAGAGCTGCTCGGGGGTTTGTCGTGAGCGTCGGTAGCTGGTCAGTAAATCGTATTGTTCTACCATAAAATTAAACTCACGCTCTTGCTGCGACCAATGATAGTTATTGAGCCGTTTGTTGTGCTCGCGCAGCCAATATTGCTCATGATGCCCATGCTCGCTCATAAACTGAGGATTTTCGAGCGAATACAGAAAAAACATTCGCTCGTAAAACAACTCGATGCTGTACGGCTTGTACCACAACGAGTTGATTACCCAACCGACGGTCCAAAATAAGCCGAGCAATACAACGATTTTCCCCCAATACGCAATGCGTGTTTTATTTTGGGTCAATACAATCTCTAGGCTATATTTCATACGGTGTTTTTGTGCTTTTTCGCATAAATTTACAGAGTTCCTCCGCTACATTAGCGCGATAATACATAATTTGCGTACAAATTAAATATCCCAGACCAAGTTAACCAGCTATGCTAAAAGTTCTTTCCGAGCATTCTCTGTGGTACGTACTACTTTGTGCGGCAGCGGGTGCGCTCTATGCCTATGTGCTCTACACACGCAGCGTACCGTGGGGAAAGCTACTTAACTACACCCTCGCATTCGGACGATTTGTGGTAGTTACGCTTTTATGTTTTTTGTTGTTAGGTCCTTATATAAAACGCGTCGAAAATTACTTTGAAAAGCCCGTGATGGCCTTTTTAATAGATAATTCACGCTCGATTGCCCTCGTAAACGACTCGCTAAACATTCAAAAAAGCTTGGCGAATATGCAGGCACTCGCCGAGAACCTACAAGAAAACGGATATATTACCGAAATACGCAGTTTTTCGCCCGAAAATACTTACGAGCGTGCGCAAGACATTTCATTTTCTGAAGGGCAAAGTAACCTAAGCAAGGTGCTAGACCGTACCGTACAACGCTATGAAAACCAGAACCTTGCGGGTATCGTCTTACTTACCGACGGCATCTACAACCAAGGAACTTCCCCGCTGTACAACACCTACGGAACGCCTATCACTACGGTAGGCATCGGCGACTCGTTGGCAAAAGTAGATATCAACCTGAAGACCTTGTATGCCAACCGAATTGCTTATCTCGATAACAAATTCCCTATTCAGGCTGAAATACGCAACCAAGGGTTTGCCAGCCGCACAACCGAGGTGCAACTTCTGTACGGGAACAAAGTGCTTGCTACGCAACCGCTCTCCTTCGCCCAAGAAGAAGACCTGCAAAAAGTGGAGTTCACCGTAACGGCCGAAGCGAAGGGCTTGCAGCGCTATGTAGTGCGCGTCGTGCCGCTCGAAGGGGAATTCACTACGGAAAATAACACCAAAAATTTGTATATTGATATTCTCGATAGCAAAGAGCGAATTTTGTTAGTGGCAGCGAGCCCTCACCCCGATATCAAAGCGCTACGCGCCTCGGTAGAGAAGGGGAAAAATTACCAGTTCGATGTATGGCTTCCGGCCTTCACAAGCCCAGAGCAAAATGCAGCTATGCTCAAAGAAAAGTACGACCTGATTATTTTTTACCAACTGCCTAACCGGCGAGGGATAGACCCCAACCTGATGCAGGCACTGCTCGAAAAGCAAACCAGTCAGTTGTTTGTCGTAGGGACACAGAGCAGCATTCCTCAGTTCAATAGCCTATTGAACGTTAGTAAAATTCAGAGTATTGGCACAAATTTCGACCGCGTAACGCCGGTATTCAACAACCGCTTCGAGCGTTTCACCTTCGACGACGACAAACGCAACCAAGTCAGTAAATATCCGCCCGTTGTTGCGCCCTTTGGCGAATACGCCCTCCGTGCCGATTTTGAAGTCGTTTTGCAGCAACGCGTAGGCAGTATCGCAACCGACAAGCCCCTACTCGCTATCGGCGAGCAGCAAAGCAGCAAAATAGGTATCTTGTTCGCCGAAGGCATTTGGCAGTGGCGTTTGCAAGAATTTGCCCTCAACCAAAACCACGATGCCTTCGACGACCTCATCGGCAAGGTAGTGCAGTATCTTTCGTCCAAAGAAGACAAGCGAAAGTTTCGGGTCTATCCGAGCAACACGGAATACAGCGATTTTGAAACGGTCTTTTTTGAAACCGAAGCCTACAACGACCTGTACGAACTTGTGTACGGACAGCGGGTAAGCCTTACACTGACCAACGAAGCAAAGGAAGAACGAGCCTATACCTACACCAACAGCCGCGCTGGATTTCGCTATGCCATCAACGGGTTGCCCGAAGGGATTTACCGCTACGTAGCCACCGCCGAGCTGGGAGGCAAAATCGAAACGAGTTCTGGGGAATTTTCGGTGCGCAAACTCGAAATTGAGGCCATCAACACCCAAGCCGACTTCAATCTGCTGCGCCAACTTTCCTTGCAGAATAGCGGTACGTTTTATTTTCCCGGCGACTGGCAGCAAATTGCCCAACGCTTTGCTCCACCCAATAAAGTCCCCGACATTATCCACAGTCAGGAAAATATTGTGGAAATGATTGACTTGCCTTGGCTCTTAGTAGTCGTCTTGGTGCTACTCACCGCCGAGTGGGTCGTACGCAAGTACAAGGGAAGTTATTAGGGCGCATTTTGGCGAGGTTTTGTACCTTTGCAGCCCTTTCCCAATCTTTTCATACGTTTATTCTTTTTTATCTACCTTTATACATCCATGTCATTTTCCGATATACACGTTGAAAGTGCCCGTTTGCAAGCCGAAATCGAGGATCATCTCGGCATAGCAGGTAGCCTTGTGTTCGACTACGTGAACCAAGAGGGCAAAGTCAAGCTCAATCTCATCACAATTAACTCGCGGCACAACCAGTCCTTTTTATTTCATTCCGAAGTGGGCATAGATAAAATCGACGTGCTTCGCAAAATGCGCGAGTATGTGCGTGGCTATCGCACCAACAAAGAAGACTCCTACACGATTCAGTGGCGCGCCATGAGCGACACCGAACTGCATACCTCGTACTTCCGCGCGAAAAACATGTATCAGGCGCTCGATAAGCTGTACTACAACCGCGATATGAATGCGATACAGGTATATAGTATCGTCATGAACCCCGTAGCATAGGCGAAGTACAAAAGCAGGTCGCTCAACTTTTTTAGAGCGAAAATGGTTATCATAGTATCTTTTCCGGGGAAATTGTTCGTCCCTGCATCACCCATTCCCATAACATATAACGCCATGATTAGTGTAACTGAAACTGCTAAAAATAGAATTACCGAACTCAAGCAGCGCGAAAATCGCTCCGACACCGAGCATATCCGCGTGGCGGTAAAAGGAGGAGGCTGCTCAGGACTTATGTACGAGTTGGAGTTTGATGCCGAGCCTCGTGCTACCGACGAGGTGTTTGAAGACAAAGGCGTGAAAATCTTTGTAGATAAAAAAAGCCTGCTGTACTTGTTGGGCACTACGCTCGACTTTTCCGACGGACTCAACGGCAAAGGCTTCCAGTTTGTGAACCCCAATGCAAGCCGCACTTGTGGTTGCGGAGAAAGTTTTTCGGTATAAGTAGCTACTTGTGCTACTATCGGGGCACGCCTCGCCACGCTGTATAGCCGATGGCGTGGCGTGCTTTTTTTCTGGCGCAAACCTTCAAATCGTCTTATCTTCACGCTATGATTGACCAAATGATTATCGAGCAGCTCGACGCGCACGAGCTAGATACATACCTAGAAAAAGGATGGAGGCATTTTGGCACCTATTTCTTTCGATATATGTTAAGCGTACACGAAAATCAGTACTGTATCGTCTTGCCACTGCGTCTGCGTCTGTCGGAATATCAGCCCACCAAAAGTCAGCGGAAACTCATGCGGAAAAACGCGCATTTTCGCCACGAAATTAAGCCCATTCACATCGGGCAGGCACACATCGAACTCTTCCAACAGCACAAGAAAAAGTTCACGAGCAGCGCACCAATTTCGATTTACGAGTTTGTTTCTTACGAAAACCCCGACCGCATCCCCTGCCATGCAAAAGAACTCGATGTATATGATGGTGATAAACTCATTGCCGTGAGTTTTTTCGACGTATCGGCACAAGGCATCTCGAGTATTTATGCCATGTACGACCTTTCGTATAGTGCTGCGCGACTAGGGATTTACACCATGTTGTTAGAAATAGAGTACGCGCTTGCGCTGCAAAAGCCGTTTTACTACCACGGTTACTCGTACAATGTGCCGTCGTTTTACGACTACAAGAAACGCTTTTATGGGCTTGAAGGCTACAACTGGCGCGAATGGAAAGCAATCCCCCTGCTTTCTCACTAAAAAACAGTTGCCGGCAAACTATTTTCTGCGCACTACTTGCTGGTAATCGTACATAGTTACCCGAAAGGCTTCTCTATCCTTTTTTTCCTGAAACAACATATATGTAGTACCAGCGACCGTAGTGCGAAGCGTATGTTCTTGGAGCAAAGCGTTGTAGAGCTGCGCGGCAAAACGATAGTGGTGCGGCATGGCATCGCCAGCAAAAATAAACTCGCCCTGTGCGGCAGGCTCGGTACTTTCCCACTGTACCCGCAGCGTATCTGAGCCGAAAAACGAGCTAGGTTCTACCATAATGTAAGCGCGGTCGGTCAAGATATTTAGCACCAAACAAAGAGTAATGTGTGGTTGGTCGGCGGCTTGGGGGCGGTCTGCGTGGCGAAACTGTTCCATTTTGGAAGGCTCGTGTACGGTTTTGTCGTAAGCAAGCTGCCGTACATTTTTGAAATACAAAAGGCCACTCTGCGTAAAGGAATTTTCGAAGTTTTCGGGTGATAGCAAGCGCGTTTTCTGCGTATCGCATCCCCAACTAACCAACAAGAGTAGGTACAAATATTTTTTCATATCCACGTGTCTTATTTTTTTGAAATACCCGGCAACCTTTCGGTTTTGCGCGTGTCTTTATGGGCAAATATCCACCTGAAAAAACACACTGTTGGCTGCGGAAACTTCTACTTTACAACATTACTTGGTAAAACGGTGCAAACAAAACGACCGTCAGGCACAAAACGAATTGTATAAGCTCTACGTCGGGGCGATGTACAACGTATGCCGGCGTATGCTCACCGACGAGGAAGAGGCACGCGATGCCCTGCAAGAAGGATTTATAGAGGCTTTTATGAACCTTCACACGCTGCACGACGAGCGAACCTTTGCCGCATGGCTCAAGCGGATTGTCATTAACCGCTGCCTGAACATGCTACGCAAAAAACAACTCGATTTGCAGCCCCTCACAGCTCAGACCCAGGTGGCAGAAGAGGATTCCCACGAGCAAGCCGAGTACGTACAGTGGGAGGTGCAGCGCATTTTGCAGGCCTTGCCCCTACTGCCCGAAGGCGGCAGAGTTGTACTCACTTTGTATCTCTTCGAAGGGTATGACCACAAGGAGATTAGCGAAATTTTACAAATTAGTGAAACCACATCAAAAACACAATACAGCCGCGCTCGCAAAAAATTGCGTGAAATTTTAACTCAAAAAAACCACAAACTAACTCCATGAACGACGAAATCAACCCTGTTCCCCAAGACGATTTGAAAGGCTTCATCGCGCAACAACGTGCGGCCTTCGAGCAGCCTCTGCCCGAAGGGTACGCCGACGCACTTTGGGCAGACGTAGATGCGCAACTTGCTCGTAAAAAGCGTAAGCATGTAGTTTATTATGCGTTGCGAATCGCTGCCGCAGTTGTGCTCTGTATAGTGGTTGGAGCAAGCTGGTTCACATACAGCACCCAACAAAACGACTGGGCGACGTTGCCCGATGAGTTTCTCGAAACGGAGCTGTATTATCAGCAGCGCATCGAAGAAAAAATGCGCCAACTTAAAACCTTACCTGTAACGCTTTCTCCTCATTTTCAGGAAAATATGGCACAACTCGACTCGATATACGCCGAACTGCAACACGACCTACGCGATAAGACCAATCGGGCGGAGGTCATCGAGGCAATGATAGCCCACCAACGCTTAAAACTAACCCTGCTTGAACATATTTTGGAAACCCTTGAAGAAGAAAATCATGAAACTACTACCCCGTACGATTTATAGCCCCTCCTTCTTTTATTTGTTTGTCTTCGCGCTGTGTGTAGTGCCGTGGAAAGGATACGCGCACACGGTCAATCCCTCGTTCAACGAGGAGAGCCAACGCACACTGACCAAGCATTTTGCCACCAAAGACAACGTCCGTTTTACGCTCATCAATAAGTATGGTAACGTTTCGATTACACCTTGGGAAAAGGACTCGGTGGTCATTCATATTTCGGTGAGTACGTACGGCAAAACGGAAAGCGCGGCCGAAAAGCTCATGGAACGGGTGGACTTCGCGTTCTCCAATTCGCCCAGCTTTGTGCGCGCCGAAACAGTGTTGAACCAACGCACCAATCCGTTTGAAGACCTTATCAACACGCTAACCGACCAGTCGATGGCACTCTTCAGCAAAAGCCAAATCGAAGTGCATTATCAAGTATATGTGCCCCGAAAAGCGGCACTCGATGTGCAAAATCGCTTCGGCGACCTTACGCTCGGTATAGTAAAAGGCGCGTGCGACGTGCAGCTAGCACATGGTACGCTCCGCGCCGAAGCGTTGGAAGGGCCTACAGAAATAGAGCTAAACTTTTGCAGCGCCGACCTCGGGCTATTGCGCGAAGGTTCGCTGAAACTGAGAGGCTCTTCCGTGGATATAAAAGAAACTAACCTACTGAAAATCAATAGCTTTACTTCCACTATTTTTATTGAAAAAGCGGAAGAAATTTTTCTGACTTCCAAAAACGATAAATTTGAATGTAACCAAATAGGTCGGTTAGAGGGGGAGTCTCATTTTGGCAAAGTGCAAGTAAATCAGCTAAGACGCTATGCGGACATAAGCATTTATTTTGGTAACTTGCGTATGCAAGAAGTGCTTGCATCATTCGAGGAATTGTACGTACGAAGCAGTTCGAGCAGTGTGCGCCTCGACTTTCAAGCGTCTGCCTATTTTTCGCTATCGGCCGAAACGCGCACAAGCCGGCTCGATTTACCTAGCGAGTTTACGGAAGTGTCCCGCTCGGCCTATAACCGCGACCGCGACGAGGAAATCGAAGGGTTTGTCGGCGAAAAAAAGGCGCGTATCAGCAAGGTAAAAATACGTGCGAGTAGTGGCGATGCGCGTATCCGTCTGCTCGATTCCCCCAAATAATCGGCTTTTTTATACTATTTTACTTGTAATATTACTAATATGCCTACGTCTATTCCCCAATCTCCTATCGTACTATTTGATGGCGTATGTAATTTGTGCAACGCCTCGGTGCAGTTTATCCTCGAGCGCGACGCAAAGGAACGATTTCGCTTTGCCTCGTTGCAATCCGAGGCGGGTCAGCAACTACTCCAACAGTTTCATCTGCCTACCAACGATTTCGATACGTTCCTGTTAGTAGAAGGGGACACATACTATACACGCTCCACGGCAGCCTTGCGCGTAGCACGCAACTTGCACGGCGCATGGAAGTATATGTATGTTTTTATCGCAGTGCCCAAATTCTTGCGCGATGCCGTCTATGGGTTTGTGGCACGTAATCGCTACCAGTGGTTTGGCAAACAGGAAACCTGCTGGATGCCTACTCCCGAACTGAAAGCGCGTTTTCTTGCCTAAAGGTGCAATAACAACGCAGATACGTTACCAATGTAGGGGTACTCGTTGTGCCAACTTCCCAAAAGCTTACACATTGAGCCAATACGAAATTTTGAGCACGAGCGCACGGTTGCGCACTTGCAGCGGGGCGGGGAAGTAGTTGTCGGTATAGACGAGGAACACATCGGATACGGGACGGAAACGCCACTGTAACCGGCTGTTAATGTTGATGTTATTGATTTGCTCGTTGAACTGCACGAAGGTGGTAAAGAAGAGCTGGTCGGTGAAGGTGAGGTCGATGCGCGGCCCGACAAGCCAAAAGCGCGCATCGTTGTAGCCCTCCGGAAAGTCTATGCCGGTGTAGTTGAACGAAAGCGAGAAACTCCCATACGGCTGATAGCGGTAATTTACCGTACCCTCTAGGTACGTGCCTCGCCCGTGATAAAACCCGCCTACAATACCAAAAATATCGAAATTCAGACGTTTTCGGCGGTCAGAATTATAGTACACTTCAAGAATTTCCCATGTATAGTCCGTACCGGCGAGTAGACGTTTGCCCCCAGTGTTTGAGGGGTCGAAATCGTCGAAAAGTTTCACGTAGCTTTGGTTAATCCCTACGTAAAAACTGCTGTTATTCTGTAGTTCTAGTTCGTAGCCTAGGCGCAATTCTCGGTCGGTTAGGTTGCCTTGTAAGTCGGTCAGGAAGAAGGCATACATAGTAGGGGCATGTGAAATGAGCCAGTCGTTTTGTGGGTAAAAATTCAGCGAAACATCGGCAAAGTTCTTGATGAAACCCGTACGGGGCACGAAACCCACTTCGGCATTGAAATTCTGTCCAACTACTTCGTTTACCAAAAACACGTTGAAATTCCGCGAGTTATAGCGGCCGCTGTTCATCCATGCAAACGTACCCTGCGGGTTGTTAGGGCTAAAGGAGTGGTGGTAGCGCGTCGAGCCTTGCCAGCGGTTGCTGTTGCTGGCGTAGTTCAAATCCACACCTGCTACGCGGTTGAACCGGCTACCCCCAATCGTGTTGGGGTTCGACGCGTCGTAGCCAACCGCCTGCTTGTTTACGAAGATGCCGCCAATGGTGGAACGCTCCATAAACCTGCGCTGAAAGGTAGCGACTGTATAGTTTTGGGCAGGCAAGCTGATGTCGTCTTTTTTGGCGGTTTGCATGTTGAGAAAGCCCACGCGCCAGTTTTGGTCGAGTTTGCCACTGAGCCGCGCCCCGAACAGGATAGGCACAGGCACGTTGTTGCCGTTGGCATCGCGGGCAATGCCAATGCGGCGCGAAAAGAAAGGGCGCACAGGAGGGATGCCAAAGTCGGCAAATAGGTCGCTGTTTTCCAAGAAAAACTGCCTGCGTTCGGGGAAAAATATCTCAAAGCGTTCGAGGTTGGTAACTTGGCGGTCCACTTCTACCTGCGAAAAGTCGGGATTGAACGTAAGATCGAGGTTGAGCGACGAGGTAAGGGCGACCTTTGCATCGAAGCCGGCATCGAGTGTAGCTTCGCCGGCAGTCTTGGCCTCGTGGTTCTTGGTGAAGCCCGTCGCAATGTACGGAATTAGCGAAATATTTGTACCTGCTTTTGGTGGCGATTGCTCCCAAATGAGCTTACCGGCAAACGCAAGGTGATTGGGCGCGAATTGGCGGGGTACTTTTGTCCATGCGGTCGTTTCGTTGGCTTTTCGGTTGTTGCGCAAAAATGTAATCCGCCACTCGGTAATGCGTTCGCTGTACCGAAACGATTTGAAGGGGATTTTCATTTCTACCGTCCAGCGGTCGTCGTAGTGTTTTACGGCCGAGTACCACTTGTTGTCCCAGTCGTCGGCAATTTCAGAGCTGCGGACAATCATCCCCTCACGCTGCACATTCACGGCACTTACTTGGAACGAAAAGCCATTCACTTGGTCGTTCATGGGGTCGAAGTAGAGGCTGAAATTATCGTTTTGAATCCACGAAAAGTCGCGCCGCAGCGAACCGATGATGTAGTCGCCGGGGATGGTATCGTGCAGAATGGCAGCTACGTAGAGGTTTTCCTCGTCGAACGTGAGCATAACCTCCGTCTTTGAAATGGCCGGAATGGAGTCCACAGGAGAGAACTGCCAAAAATCTTTGGCGCGGTCAGCCGTTTCCCATACGCTCTCATTAAGCACGCCATCTAACACAATTTCTACGGGCGTTTTTGAAATGCGTAGTTGAGCATTTTCGGGTAAATTTTGAGCGTGTGTAGCAAGCGAAGTGCAGGTCGTCAGGCAGAATGCGTAAATCGCGAGGCGCAGGTGTTGCATGGAAGTAAGGTGTTGGCGTGTAAGGGCTGCAAAGGACGTAAAAAAATGGCAGTTCGCAGGTAAAGAAAATGTTACGCTAAAAGGCTTCGTTTTTTTTCTTGCGGTTTACAAATAACCTACTTATTTTTAGTGTCTTTCTTATTGTATACTGAAACGCACAAGGTTTGCGAAATTTTGGTCTCACAAATCATTCAAAATCAAGCAAATCAAATCATGGCAATCCTTAAATCAAGTGAATCTTGGTATAAGATTTTGGCAAGATGTCAACTTTTTATTCTCATGTATCTTCTCCTGTAAAAATATGCAAAGATTCCCCGCTCAAAAATACTGGTACGTGTTCGTAGGTGTAGGCATTTTCATAGGTCTATTTACCTATCGTTTCTTGGGAAACGAGCACACAGACGCTGCGCATGGCGCAGATACCGCCCCACTGCTTGCACCTTCGCGGGCAGAACGGCTCACCGCCACACTCGATAGCCTGTTGGTTGCGCACGAGCTTATGGGCATGTCGGTCTGTGTGGTGGAAGGCGGCGCACTCGCGTACGAAGGCTACTTGGGCATGGCAGACCACCTGCGGCAACTACCCGTACATGCACGCACGATATACCGTATCGCTTCTATCTCAAAGGCTATTACGGCCGCTGCCGTGCTATTGCTTGTAGAAGAAAATAGCCTTGTCCTCGATGCCGATGTAAACGAGTACCTCGGCTTTTCGTTGCGAAATCCGAACTATCCCGACGTACCCATCACAGCGCGTATGTTATTAAGCCATACCTCGTCGTTGGTGGATGGGCAGGGGTATGGCAGGTTTGCTGGCGCGATGTTTCGCGAGCCGTTGGCGTTGGAAGCGTTGCTTACCCCTTCGGGCGCATATTTTACCAACGACCTTTTTTTAGCACACGCGCCGGGCAGCTACTTTTCGTACAGCAATGTTGCATGGGGCGTGTTGGGTACAATGGTTGAGCGCGTGAGCGGGCAAACGTTTCAGCAATTTTGCGAAGCGCGCATTTTTGCCCCACTCGGCATGATTGCCTCCTTCGACCCCGCGCTCCTCCCCCACCCCGACG
>CAYUJH010000038.1:0-10974 GCA_964444995.1 uncultured Roseobacteraceae bacterium
CACATGGGCAGAAGAAACTCACCCCGCTGCAAATATGGCCTTGCAGACGTATTGTAAGTAAGTCTTTTTTAGTATGAGCATATTTGCCCTGCCATTTCTGCGGAAAAGACCATAAAAAATATAGCACTCGGTACACCATCTATTGGCTGATATTTTTACTTGTCTTGTATTTCAAACTTAGCACTTTTTATAAGCTCTATACTGTTGTAGTCGTTTTTGTTTACAAAACCGAACTCCCAAAGTGAATAAACATCTTTTCGTTTTTCAAAGAAAAGTATGTTTACTTTTTTCTTGGTATGGACTTGCCACTGACGAAAAGGATAATACAACTGTCTGATCATCGTGTTTTTGGTGGCTGAGTTTTTCGCTTCTATGAGTACAATTTGATTTCTGCCTTCGTAACCCGCATCTACTTCTGTTTGTACACTTTCTGTCGTGATGAGTTGTTTGTGCTCTCCTGCGTAAAACTCAAATTTTGGCGTATATTTTCTCCCCCGAATAGTCAAAACCAAACTTTCATCTTCCAAAAAACTGCGCACTAAACTTGAGGCATACGCAAAATCCAAATGTTGCATTTCAGAGTTACCGATTTGCGAAGTTTCCAACTCAAAGTCAAGTTTGGACTTGTAAACGCTTGCTTCTGTCGCAATTTCGGGAATATCAATGTAGCCTTCGCCCTGCAAAATGCTGTAAATGCCGTTTTTGATGGGCAAAATGAACAAATTATTATCCACGAAAACCTGCGGTCGGCTCTCTCTTGTGTCTTGTTTGCACAAAACACGGACTTCCCTTTCGGTGGTGCTTGTAAAGTGTGCAGTAGCTTTTTTGATTTGCTCCGCAGTCAGAGTGAACGGACTTTTTACAAAATCGTGCTCATGAATTTTGTAGGTATCAAAAATTGATTGCCAAGGTTTGTGGTTCATATTGGTAGTTAGTGATTAAGAGTTCGCTGATTTTACCACGTTTTTCGCCATTGCAATTTACGGCTCTGCTTGCCGAAACTCTGAAAATATTGTAGCCTGAAAATGCCCTCTCAAAGAAGTCATCTTCGGGGTTTTCATTCTTGGGGTCAGAGTTGGAAAGCATGAGTTTCGCGCCTTTCTCTCGGTCTAATTGTTGAAAAAATTGGGCTAACTGTAGCTGCTCTTCGTCCCTAAACTCTGCACCCGTATACGTCGTAAAACTTGCCGTTTGGCTAATAGGTCTGTAAGGTGGGTCAAAATAAACAAAGGTGTTTTCATGCACTTTGTCAAAACAACTCGTGTAGTTAGCCTGTTGAATTTCAGCATTTTGCAGAGCTTTTGAAACTGCCAAAATATTAGACTCGTCCAGAATCATGGCTATTTTGTACTTTCCGTAAGGCACATTAAACTCTCCTTTTGAGTTAAGTCGAAAAAGCCCATTGAAGCAAGTTTTGTTCAAAAATATAAATTGCGCGGCTCGTGAAATCCAATTGTCCGACAGCTTTTTATAGTTTATTTCAAAGCGTTGCAAATTAAAATGTTTACGAACGGCTAAAAACAAATCGTTGCGTTTTTCTTGCTCGGTTTGGTCGTAGTCTTTTTGGTACTGCTCCAAAAATTCTAACAAATCGTTAGGGCGTTGCTGAATGACTTGGTACGTTAAAATCAAATCTTTATTGAGATCTGATAAATAGGCTTTTTCAATTTTATAACGCTGCGATATGGTAAAAAATAAGGCTCCCCCACCCAGAAAAGGTTCAACATAGTTTTTAATGACACCTTTTCTAAGCTCTGTGGGGTAAAAATTTTCAAATTGCCCTAAAAGCTGATTCTTACCACCTACCCACTTAATAAACGGTTTTGCCTTCTTCATACTCTACTATATTTTATGTAATCTGGGAAGTAATTTGATAAACCTGCTTTTTTACTATACCGAAGCGCATGAAGTTTGCGAAATTATGGTCTTATAAATCATTCAAAATCAAGCAAATCAAATCATGTTAATCTTTAAATCAAATGAATCTTGGTATAATTTACAGAGAAATTTGACCTCAATAAAAAAACTTTTGCAATGCACTCCACAAGTCGCGCTTTTTCGAGACATCGGTGCGTAGGTCGGTGAGCGTGTCGGCGCAGAGCACTTCGGCAGCGGCTTTGGGCAACGGAAAATGCTGGTACTTTTTCGCAGCAGGCAGGCCGAAGCCCTCGCCAAAAGCCACTATCTTCCGGGGGCTACATTGGTCGAGCATTTGCTCAAAGTGATACAAAGGATTTTCTGCCTTATTGATAAGGGCGTACTCGTGTTGAGAGTACTGCACAGCTTCCATAATTTTTTGCAGAAAGGCAAAATTTTCGGAGCGCAAAAAGTCGGCGGTGGGTTCGTCCACCAAAATCACGACCTTTTTTTTATTTTCTCCATATACTACGAGCGGTGTAGGCTTGGCAGTAGGCGTAAACGTTGGCATGGTGGACGTAGTAGGCGTAGTTTCTGTCGGAGAGTTCACCGAAACGGTTGCTGTTGCAGGGTGCTCGGTAGCAGGGTGCGAAACCTGCGCCTTTTTCCCAACGAAGTACAATTCTTCGGTGATGAACAGCGGTAAAAAGTTGTAATTTTCGTTCATGTGTGTACGATGGGTTAACGGGCAGACATTGTTCAATACAGTCCAACAAACATACAACTTTTTAAAAAACTGCCCCCTACCCTACGTTGCCCGTTGCGCCTCGAAGCGGTCGAGCAGACGGTTAGTTTGTGCGTGCAGACGCTTGCGGAAGAAGCCGGTGCCGCCTAATAGATACCCTTTTACGCCCAACGCCTGCGCTGCCCATTTGCGTAGGGAAAATGTATCGGTGTGTGTCAGGATTTTTCCATCTTTGAGGACAAACTGTGCGCTGATGCGGTTGTGCACGCGCCTGCCCGTCGCGCTGAAGGTATAAACCGCTTCCCATGTGGCCGTGCCGCGCTCTCCGTCAAAGGCAATGTGCGTCGCCCATACCCGAAAGTCCTTCCCCTGCTGACTGTGGCAAAGCATCCGCCACATGTTCCGCGCCCGCTCGCCTTGCAAACGACCAAAGGCAGGGTCTTCAAATACGACTTCATCGTGGTAACAGGCTGCCATTTTTTCGGCATCGAGTGCGGTAAACGCGGCATAGAAAGTTTCAATCGGGTTCATATATACATAAATAGGGTTAAAAAATCTTCGTATTACTTTATTCCCTGTAACCGTTGTGCCGTGTATTCTTGCCAAAGCTCGTAGGCAGCCCACGCATACACCACCACGTATTCAAGCCCAACAAGCCACATATTTTCGAGGTACAAAGGTGTTTGATAGGTGGCATACGAGAGCAGAGCAAGCCCTAACCACACCACAGGGAAACGGTACGGCGTAAGCACACTTACCGCAACAAGAGGCACAATGTACCACGGATGTACAATCGTAGCAGCAAAGAAGTAAACCGTTAAGACCCAAAGCATGTGTTTTGTTAAAAAAGAAAAAGCTCCATGCCCCAAAACGAGGCTTTTCTGCGGGCGCACACTAAGTGCTGCGACCACCGCCAATGGAATTAGCGGCAAATATTTTCCTGCCGTGCCTATAATGTTGTATCCATACAGTTGATAGCCAACCCACCGCACGAGGTAGTATAAACTGGCGTTAAATTCAAACGATTGGAAATAAAGCTGCAAACTCGCCGAAAGCCCCCGCAGCGTTTCTTCGCCCCAAAAAGGCAAAAAAGTCAGGACTAAAGCAACTACCACAGTGGCGGCATACGTAAAAAGCCGCTGTGTGCGCAAAAAAGGCCACAGCAGCGGTAATAGCATGAGCGGCAATAGTTTTGCACCTGCGCCTAGGGCAAACAGCAAGGCAGAAAAGTAGGTGTTTTGCCAAACAAATAACCCATAAAGTGCGCCTACTATGCCAAGTACGAAAAAGGCTTCGAGGTGCAAATTCCCCGTAAGTTCGAGCGCTACGATAGGATTGAGCGCGTACCACACAAGGTTTTGTGCTGGCATTTTGAAAGCGTGCAGCAGGCGAGCGAGCCAGAAAATAGAGAGCATTTCGGCGGCGATGACGCACAGCCGCATCACGGCGAGATGCCCAAGCAGACTATCGGGAAAAAGGGCGGCACCTAGGTAGAAAACCCCCTGCGCTACGGGCGGATACACGCTGTAATAGTGGGGGGAATTTAACCCTTCGTAAAGGGGCGAAAAATGCGCAACAAGTGCGGGGTACGCCGCCATAAAGTCGGCGGGGGTGTAGGCATATGGCGAAAAGCCGAGGGCAATTAGCCGGCCGTCCCACACGAAGCGCAGGTAGTCGTCGGAGAGGGACGGGACGGCAAGCAGTAGCACAAGACGCATGAGTAAGGCTAGGACGATGATGCTGCGAAAGGATAGCTGCACCTGCGAAACCTTTAACCAAATAAAAGGCAAGAAGGGAATCAGAAAAAGAATCCACACGCGCAGGGTCTCTTCGCGCAGCACGCGATAGCCCAACAGCCACACGGCTACGAGCGGAATTACGCCCAAAACAAAAAACCGAAGTACGTGCGAAGGGGACATTTAGTCTTCGTGGTAAATGTAACGCAGCAAGGCATCTTGTTGCCCTGCAGGAATTTTTACGAGGTTAGAAATCAGCCAACCGGTGTTGTAGCCCGGCCGTTCGAAGCGCGAAACTTCAAAATACCAGTTGGGAATTTGAAAGAAATGAAATTTTACTTCTTGTACAGCATCGAAGATTAAATTGCCACGTCCAATTTCGTACAAAAAGAGTGTGAGATAATCGGTGCGGTGCGCTTTATCGGCAAACATGGAAACGAGGTCTTTGTTCTCGAATACCCTGTTTAGGTTCATAAAATCGAGTTCGTGGCTCATGGGGTGCAAAAATTTGAGCTTGGCTGCCGCCGTATCAGCTTTTTGCATCGTACGCTGAAAAGGCTCAAAATACACGTTGTGTATGACCCACTTAGAACCCAAATTTTCCTTTTCGAGACGCATGAAAAGGGTCAGGTCCATTTCTTTTTTTTGATAGAAAAAGCTCGTTTTTACCTCGGCGAACCAGTTTCCTCCGTGAAAATTCAGGAAGCGTGCCGTATCGCCCGTAATCACATCGGCGACGAGGTCCTGCTTTGCGCGGTCGGTAATGTTTCGATTTTTGGCATCGAACAGCATCGGCAGGTATTTTAAGCGCAGCGGGAGGCTTCTAAAGTCGGTGCTTTCCTCTTGGTAGAGGCGCTCGCCGTCGAAACTTTCTTCGCCATTGAACCGGCGAAAAAATTGGTTAATCTGCTTGGTTTCGGCATAAAACTGACTCTCATCGCCGAGGCTTTCGCGCAGGCGTATGTCTTGTGCCCACAACAGTTCAGGCGCAAGGCACATCATCCACCCAAAAAATAAAAAAAGTTTCGTGCGGTTCATAGCGGTATTTTGAAGGTTTTCATGCGTGTTTTTGGCAAAAGAAAAAGCTGAAGAGTTTCAGGCGCAGGCTTCTCTTCAGCTTTTTCGCAGGGGTGGGTATTGCAGAGCACTAGTGTGCTGTTCACATACTACTTGTGCGCAATGCGAAAAGAGTACTTAGCCGCGTGCGGTCTCGGCTACGCGAATGTCGCCCAGTAACACGTCCCAGAAGCCGATGATGCGCCCGCCAATTTGAGTCTCCTTCCGCTCTACATAGACGGTGATGTCTTTTTTGGTAACATCTTTATAGACCAAGCCTTCTTGCGTGCGTCCTTCAAACTTTTGGTAAATGGTAATGACCCCTACATATTTGCCGTCGGGCTGTCGTTCCAGGTCACTAATGTACTGAATATCAAACCATTCTATGGTTACCTTATCGTAGTTGAGTGCCATAAGCCGCTCAAGGTATTCGCGGATGGGGTAGTTTCTGATTTTCTTGTTACTGAGCGAAGACACCCCCATTTGCGCGCCTTCCGAAAAGAGTTCGAGGGTGCGCTCGATGACGCGATTTGCCTCCGACCAAGGCGTTTCTTTGTCGCCTACAATCTTAATATACTTTCCCAAGTCGCGAATTTTTTCCATGGCAAGCGAATCTATCGCTCTTTTCCGCGCAGGGCTAATATCGGGAGCTTCCTGACCAAATACAAAAGAAGAAAAAAGCAATACGAAAAGTCCCGCTAGGGCTATGTTGTTTTTCATAGGAAATAAGGTATTAAAAAGATGAAATATAACAGGATGTATATAATTTGAGGTTTGACAATACTTTATTGACTTGATTTTCAAAGGTTTACAAGATCTGATTTCCTCAAACCACTTCATATTCAGGACACATACGATACGTTGACCGCATTATTATTTGCGGATTAACTCTAGTTCTTTGATTTTGCCCGAAGCGTCGTCGTAAATCACCTTATGAATTTTATTAAGGTCTTTTTTCTGGTCTTTGAGGTATTCAAAGTAGCGCTGGATAGTTGTAGGCTTGTCGTAGTCGGTTTCGTCATCTTCTTGGCTAATGATAATGAGTACGGGCGCATCGTTGGAGGTAAACAGACTCAAGGCGCGGGACATAAGCTGATTGGCTTCCGTGGGGCTACCCGCTGCCACAATACGGTCGAAGTAGTCGTAGATGGTAGGTGCGGCTTGCTCGGTTTTGCGGCGTTCTTCCTCCTCGCGGCGGCGTTTTTCTTCTTCGAGCCGACGTTTTTCTTCTTCGGCGAGGCGTTGTTTTCCTGCGGCTACTTGCGCTTCTACCTGCGCGATGAGGGCAGCTACTTCAGGGTCGTCGCTTACGCCAAAACCTTTGACAATGTTGAGTCGACGCTCTTTATCGGCTACCGACATGTTTTCATTGGTTAGTAAGGCCTGCAATTCGGATTTAGCCTGCGCAATTTTACGAGCTTTTAGTGCGGCGGCTTGCTTTTCAGCCTTTCCCCCTTTACAAGCCGGCAAGCCGAACGAAACCAATCCTATGAGTAAAAGTACAAGTAGTCGTTTACTTACTACAAGCGCGTGCGCACTTATTTGTTTGCTGTTTACAGTGTTTACGTTCATCGTTTTCTTTTTTTAGTTGAAACAAAAGCCTTCTACGAATATACCACTCTTCTCGGAAAGACAACGACAATGTGGCGTAATTGATACATCCTTTCGCCTGCGTACTACACAAGACGCGTGTAAAACGAGGGTATGGGGTATCGCCGAGATAAAATCGTTAAACGTAGAAGGCTGGTGCATGAGATGCTTTTTTGTTAAAATTTATTTACAAATACATGGAGGCCATGATTGAAAAACAATACGTTGGCGTGTGTTATTGAGCGCATCGCGCACGGCAACCTACAGAGGCAATATTTAAAAAGGTGGCAAAAATGAGGCAAAAAAGCATTTTATCGGCAATAAAAATGCTAAAACTCAACGGAACTGTGCAAGTAACGTCGTTTAGTTTTCCCGTTTTGGGGAAGAATAGCCTACAGAGAAAAGAGCGCGCTACGGGAACTATAACCTACCTAAAAAACATTGTGTAGATAAGTAAGAATTCGTGTTATTATATGTATTGATTTAAGAGTAAAAACCTGAAAGACCCTACGCGCTGCGTAGGGTTTTTTTGTGTGCTGTAGTTGTGTGCTGTAGCTTGCGGTACACGCGAGTTTGCTACATGCGCTCCGGCGCACGAATCCCCAGAAGAGCGAGGGCGTGTTTGAGCACCTGCGCCACCTGTTCGGAAAGTGCCAAACGGAAACAAAGGGCTGGCGCCTCTTTTTCGTTGAAGATGGGTAACTCTGCGTAAAAACGGCTGTACGTGCGCGCAAGGTCGAGGGCATAGGAGGCTACAACCGAAGGCGCGTAGAGTTTCGCTGCTTCTTTTACGCGCTCAGGGTAGCTGCGCAAGAGCGTAACTAGCTCCACTTCTAGCGGATGCAAGGTGGTGAGTTCGGCGTAAGTATCTGGCGTAAAAGTTAGCCCGTTTTGCTGCGCCTTGCGGGTGATAGCACGTAGGCGAGCGTGATTATACTGCACATATACGCCCGTATCTCCCTGAAAATCAATAGACTCTTGCGGATTGAATAAAATGCGCTTTTTCGGGTCCACGCGCAAGAGATAGAACTTGAGTGCACCCAGAGCCAAGTCGAGGTGCAGCTGATCGGCTTCTTGGGCTGAAAAACTTTCGATTTTCCCCTGCTCTTGTGTTTTCTCTTTGGCAATTTGTTTCATTTCCAGAATCAGGTCGTCGGCATCTACTACCGTACCCTCGCGCGACTTCATCTTGCCCGAAGGCAGGTCCACCATGCCATACGAGAGGTGGTACATACCGTTGGCATAGCTTCTACCAAGTTTTTGCATAATCAGTTTGAGCACTTTGAAATGGTACTCCTGCTCGTTGCCTACCACATAGACCGATTGCTCCATCGGGAAGTCGTTGTGCTTCATATCGGCCGTGCCCATATCTTGGGTGATATAGACCGAGGTGCCGTCGGCGCGTAGCAGTAATTTTTCGTCTAGCCCGTCGGCAGTGAGGTCAATCCATACCGAGCCGTCGGACTTTTGGTAAAATACGCCTTTCTCTAGCCCTTCCGTTACCACATCTTTTCCTAACAAAAACGTATCGGACTCTTTATAAACTTTATCGAACGATACGCCCATGAGTTGGTACGAGGCTGCGAAACCATCATAAACCCAACCGTTCATTTTTTCCCACAATGCACGTACTTGGGGGTCGTTTTGCTCCCATTGCCGAAGCATGTCCTGTGCTTCTAGCAAGATAGGCGCATTTTTCTCCGCCTTTTCGCGCAATGCGGTTTCTTCGGCAGTTGGCTCGCTTTCTTTGTAGGTGGCAAGTAGCTCTTGCACTTGTGCCTTGTAGGCTTGGTCGAAGCGAACGTAGTAGTTACCTACGAGTTTGTCGCCTTTGAGCGCGTCGGAAGGGGCTTCTCCGTTGCCAAATAACTGATACGCTCGCATGGACTTACAGATGTGGATACCTCGGTCGTTGACCAAGTTAGTTTTGAGTACGTCGTACCCGTTGGCGGCTAGAATATTCGAAAGGGAGTAGCCCAGAAAATTATTGCGCAAATGCCCCAAATGTAGCGGTTTATTTGTATTAGGAGAAGAGTACTCCACCATGACTTTACGCTGATTTTCAGGTAGTTGCCCAAAATTTGCATCGTCTTGTATGTGTTGTAGGGCGCGCACCCAGTAGGCATCGGCAACGACCAGATTTAAAAAGCCTTTCACCACGTTGTATCGGCTTATTTCCTGCACCTGCGTTTGTAGATATTCGCCAAGCAGTTGCCCGGTTTCTTCGGGCTTCTTCTTGCTTGCCTTCAGGTAAGGGAACATTACAAAGGTAAAGTGCCCCTCAAACTCTTTGCGGGTAGGTTGCAGCCCAAGTTCTTCGGCGGCAAGGCTCACGCCAAATAGCGACTGAAATGCCGTAGCAAGATGCAGACGTATTGTATGTTCGATTTCGTGCTCGATGTGGTGTTCGACTTCCATAATGTGTGGTATGTTAAAAATTTTTCACATCCTCTGCCTTACCAAAGTAGGGCAGGGCTGCGCGATTGGGCGGCAAATTTAGGGAAAAATCGGCAATCTGTGGAAATGCTACGGGGGAATGTCTATTTTTGTACGTCCACCAACTGCACGCTATGAAAGCACTAGGTCATTTTCTGCTGTTTATGAAGAAGCTCGTTCTCAACCGCGAGGGCTTCCGCGTGTACTATCATCGGTTTTTCGATGAGTGCATCAAAATAGGGGTTGAGTCCTTGTTTTTAGTAATTGTCGTCTCGTTTTTTATTGGCGCGGTAACTGCTGTACAAACGGCTTACAACTTGGTTAGCCCCCTCATTCCGCTCTACATCATCTCGACCATTGTGCGCGATATGAGTATTTTGGAGCTTGCGCCCACGTTTACCGCCATTGTTTTTGCCGGCAAAGTAGGCTCTAACATTGCTGGCGAAATTGGCACTATGCGCATCACCGAGCAAATTGACGCACTCGAAATCATGGGCGTGAACTCGGCCTCTTACTTGGCACTGCCCAAGGTATTGGCCGGTATTTTTACCTATCCGCTCCTTGTAATTCTTGCCGGCGGTATTTCCATCTACGGCGGCTTTTTAGCCGGTACACTTGGCGGGCATCTTTCCGAAACCGAGTATATTTACGGCATTCGCGCCGACTTTGTCCCGTTCAATGTGGCGTTCGCGCTCATCAAATCGTATGTGTTTGGCTTCCTGATTACGGCGATTTCGTCGTACAAGGGCTACTACGTACGCGGCGGTGCGCTCGAAGTAGGCAAGGCAAGCACGCAAGCTGTTACTACGAGCTGTATTGCCGTGCTCATTGCCGACTTTTTGTTGGCGCAAATGCTTGTATGAACCCATCCACCCCCCCTGAGTTATGATAGAAATTCGCAATGTCCGCAAAACTTTCGGCGAAAATGAGGTATTGAAAGGCATAGATGCCACCTTCGAGAAAGGTGCTACGAGCATGATTATCGGCGCGAGCGGCACGGGAAAAAGTGTGCTGCTCAAGTGCATTGTAGGGCTAATTACCCCCGACGAAGGGGAGATTTTATACAACGGACGCGACTTTCACCGCGCAAATCGCACCCAACAAAAGGAAATTCGCGCCGAAATCGGGATGCTCTTCCAAGGCAGTGCCCTGTTCGACTCGCTCACGGTGGAACAAAATGTAATGTTCCCGCTCGATATGCTGTCCTCACTCGGCCTCGACGAAAAGCGCGAACGCGTACATACTTGCCTATCTCGCGTGGGCCTTGCCGATGCAGCCAAAAAAATGCCTTCCGAAATCAGTGGCGGGATGCAAAAGCGCGTAGGCATTGCCCGTGCGATTGTGATGAACTCGCAGTATTTGTTTTGCGATGAACCCAACTCAGGCCTAGACCCTAACACGGCTATCGTAATAGATAATCTTATCCACGAAATCACCAAAGAATTTCAACTCACGACCGTCATCGTTTCACACGACATGAACTCGGTCATGGAAATTGGCGAAAAAATTATTTTTATGAAAGATGGCCACAAAATGTGGGAAGGTAGCAACGAC
>CAYUJH010000039.1:0-10928 GCA_964444995.1 uncultured Roseobacteraceae bacterium
TGATGATTTTGTCGTAGGCCTGAGGTTCGGTGTTTTGCTGCTTGTCTTTGTTTTTGTCTTTTTTCGCCATACCACGAAAGGGGGTTGTTTGGTTTAAAAATAGGGAAAAGATAGTAAATCTAAGAGGAAAAGCGTGCGTCTTGGTGTATCTTTGCAAGAAATTCCTTAGACCATGCTCGAAACCCTTGATGCCCTCGACAAGGCCATTTTCCTCTGGCTTAACGGCTTGCACACCCCCCTGCTTGACCCTGTTATGTGGTTCGTTACTGGCCGAAAGGAGTGGGCACCGTTTTATTTGCTCCTTGTAGTGCTGCTTTTTAAGGAGTACGGCTGGTATGGGCTGGCGGTGTTGCTAGGTGTAGGGCTTACCATTCTCCTCGCCGACCAATTCGCGAGCGGCTTCTGCAAGCCCTTCTTCGCGCGGCTGCGACCCAGCCACGCGCCCGACCTCGCCGGGCAGGTACATGTGCTACACAATTATTTGGGCGGTAAGTACGGGTTTATCTCTTCGCACGCCGCCAACACCTTTGGCTTGGCAGCGTTTCTGCACCTCGTACTGCGGGCACGGGTGCGGTACAGCGCGTGGCTCTTTGCGTGGGCAGGGTTGGTGTCTTACAGCCGAATTTATGTAGGAGTGCATTACCCTGCCGATATTTTAGCAGGCGGATTGGCCGGCGTGGTCTTCGGGTATGTTGTTTTTTTGTTGTTTCGATGGTGGGCGCACAACAGCCGAGCGCGCCGACTTTTTTTCGACCCCCACCTTCGGTAGTTTGGTCGTTTGGCCTCGGTGCTTCCCTGCGCAAAGGCCATAGTTGCTAGAGTAAGTTTAGCCTATCGAGAAACTTAGTACGATAAGAACCGCCAATAGGTATCATTTTTTTACCCATTACAATCGTTGCGCCATTATCTTCGATGGCTTCTACACGCGAAATGTTGACGATGTACGACCGATGCACGCGAATAAATTCCGTTTCGGGCAGGCGCCGCTCGATGCCTTTCATGGTAGAGTGAACGATGTGTTTTTTTCCTTCTGTGTGAATGATAACATAGTCGGCAAGTGCCTCTACAAAATGCACATCGCTTAGCACGACGCGAATAATTTTGTTATCGGCTTTTACGTAGATGTCTTCACTTCCCTGCGTATCGAGTACAGCCTCAGAGAGGTTAGCTTTTGCTTTATTAACCGCCTGCAAAAAGCGCTTGTATTCAATCGGTTTGACAAGGTAGTCGGTCAGGCCGTAGTCAAATGCTGTGATAGCATAATCGTTTCGGCTAGTTGTGAGAATGATTTGGGGCAGGCTCTCCAGGGAATCTATCAGCTCTAGTCCGTTCATCACAGGCATATCTATATCGAGGAATACAATATCAATTCCGCCGGTTTTGAGTATTTCTGCCGCGCTCGCCGCACTATCGCATTCAGCTATTAGGTAAAGATTTGCGCCTATCGCATTGGCTTTGTTAATAAAGTTCCGAACAGCTGTTCTTGAAACTTCTTCGTCGTCAACCACTATGCAGTTCATACTATTCGTAATTTTAAAGTAGGTTCGTAATTTATGCCGTAATATAATCAATACATTCAAAACTAAGCAATTTAGATGTGCCCTCAGTATTTCCTTCTGTTTTCAACATCAAAAAAGATAGCATTTCGCACACATTTTGCGAAGTCGCGGCGCATAGCATGCCTTGCTACAAGAAATGTTTCTTGTCATATTTGGCAAGAAAGTTGATATTTTATATACTGCGATAATCCATACTCTTTTACCATGCACACACGCCATCTTTCCATAGTACCTCTTTTGTTGATTTGCTGTTTTGGGGGAGTCCACCTCCCTTTGGTAGCGCAAAGTCAGCAAGAAACAGCCCGCGCAGCTGCTTATTTTGCCGAAGCGGATGCGTTTTTGCGTACCAAAGAACTTGTCGCCAGCCTTGGTGCCTACGAGCACGCCCTCGAAATTTATCAACGAATTTATACGAACGTTCCCCATCTTCTTAGCCAACGCTATGCTGTTGTAGGGGAAAACATGCGAGCACACGGCCATAGCGCACTTTCCGTGCAATATTATACCAAAGCAGCAGAGGCGATTGCACGCGCAGAGGTAAACGATACCACCTTGTTGCAAAAAGCACAACTCTGCCGCACACTCGCCCAACTGTACCACGCCCAACAGCTCAATCACATTGCTATTCACTTCTTTCAGGAGTCGCTTGAAGCCTATGCGGCACTCTCTCCGCAGGCTAGCCTGCCACAGCAAGAACTGCTCACACTGCTCTATGCGGGCAAACTCACGTACCAGCAGCAGCAATATACTTTGGCCGTTGCGCACTACACACGCGCACTCGACTTGCTTGGACAGCAGGCCTCGCCGGCAAAGCACATTGACCTCGCACTTGTGCATAAGAACTTGGCAAACTGCTACTTGCACCTAGGAAAAACCGATAGTAGTCTCTGGCACTTCCATACCGTTTGCACACTGACCGAGAACGTATTTGGCTCTCACGCCAAAGAGGTAGCCGCCTGCCACCAAGACCTCGTAGATGCCTATTTTACAGCAGGCGACTATGAAGCTACGTGGAAACACGCGCAACATGTGGTGCATATCTATCAGAAGTTAGGCGCACATGCCGAAAGCGACCTGATAGCCTTTTACCGAAACCACGCCCAAAACCACATCCACATTCGTGCCTACCACACTGCTTCGCACTGGTACGAGCGGTACTTTGCCGCCAAATACGACCCCTACGTGCCCAAACCTATTACCCACGTGGACGAGTTTGTAGAAATAGCTGACTTGTTTTTGAAATACAGCACACCCACACATGCCCTGCTTTTCCTTACTGAAGGGCTAGCTTATTACGAGCAACTCCCCCAGCACGATACTAAAATAGCTGCCAATTTATCGTACCGAATTGCTTCTCTGTACGCCGATATGTCGTTTGGCGAAAAAGCTTATCCATACTATAAGAAGGCACTCGCGTTTTACCGCGCGAACGATGCCGAAAAAGCAGCAAAATGCCTGCTCAATCTTTCTGCCTTCTACAAAACACAAGCGTACGCGCTCGCGCAACTTTCTTCGCTCGAAGACGCACTCGAACTGCTAAAATTCCACAAGCAGACCCACTCTGCCTTGTACACAAAAGTTTTAGAAGAACTTACCGTTGGCTATTATACCCACAAGCAGCACGATTTTGCACTCCGACATGCAAAGAGTTTACTAACTACCTACGAAAAACAACAGGCCGTAGAAGACTGCAAGCGCGTTTATATTCTATTGGCTAACATTTACAACGCAAAGCACGACACGCACTCCGCGTTTAGCTTCTACAACAAAGTACTTATCTCTTCGCCCGATTGGCTAGAAAGTCATATCAATACCCTTACGCTCGAAGCCAACCAGAATTTGAGCCTGCTTTTTGGAAGTGTGGGCGAGCACGAAAAAGCACTCAAACATGCCAACAATGCTCAAAAAATGCGCGCCAAGCTATCAAAACAGCCTAAGTAACCGCGTGTGATGCGCTGACTTTTTCCTACGACAGCGTGTAATAGGTTTCTTTCTCTTGCTCGTGCTGATAGAGAAAACCGCTGCGGGTGAACTCGATAAGTGCTCTACGCGCCCTGCGCTCCGAAATATTCAGCAGTTTGCAAAGTCCTCTTGCCGTAATGCGTTCGTTTTTGGTAAGATAATCGAAAAGTGCTTTTTCGTGGGGCGTTCTGGGCGAGGGTCCTGTGCGCTCTTTCAGCGTAGGCGGCGTATTTTTAAGCTGCCGAATTACCAAACTACTCGCTAGCAGACTTTTATCGTTCGAGCGGATATATACGCGTTCGTTCCCCCGAGCATCGGTACAGTAGTGTGGCCTTTGTAGGCTCTCGGCAACTTCTACGACCAACACCCGCCAATCTTCCTTGCTATCTTCTACTACATGATAGCGGAAAGGCACAGCTGGCCGACAGTAATGCTCGGCGGCCAGCGAAATGGCGTGAAGTTCTTCTTGGGGGTCCACACCGATAATGCTTCCTTGGTCGTTCACCCCTACTAACAACCTACCGCCCGCGCTATTGGCAAACGAACTGAGCGTCTTGGCTATCTTGTCTGGGTGCGTAATGCGTAGCTTGAAATCCTGTTCTTGCGATTCCCCGCGCCTGATGTGCTGTTTGAGTTCGTGAGGTGTCAAAAGCGTAGTGTATTGTAGGTAAGGAATATGATACGCGCAGGCAGGCACCTTCGTTCGGTGCCTGCCTGCAATCTTTGTAGGTAGAACATCTGTCTGGTACGACCGCTTGTAGAGCTTTATGTTTGTAAGATTACACAAGTTGTTTGGCTAATTGCTATATTTAGCAACCTTTTGCCTCTACATGCTCTTACCCAACCCGTATGCACTTAAAACGTTCTCGTCTGCAAGATGTCTTCTTGCGAATATCCAGAAAACTCGAAACGATACAGCTTTTTCGAAAAGATGCGTTCGGAAATGTGATTTTTCTCAAAAGAATCCTCATTAGCGTAATAGGCGCCCTTACGTATGCGCGTTTCAACATCGACAACAAATTGCACATAAAAGGCACCGAGCACCTGCGCAAACTGCCCGATACTGGCGTGCTGTTCCTCTCCAACCATCAAACGTATTTTGCCGATGTAATTGCGCTATACCATGTATTTTGCTCGGTAAAGTGGGGCTTCCGCAATACGGTAAACTTTCCTATTTACCTGCTTATGCCGCGCGTGCGCAACTACTACGTGGCTGCTAAAGAAACGATGCGAGATAGTGGCATTGTACCCAAGATTTTCAGCTATGCGGGTGCGGTAACGGTAGAACGCTCGTGGCGCGCTAAGGGTAGCGAAGTACAACGCTCCCTCGATACGTCGGCTACTTCTAAAATTGAAGATGCCCTCAACGCCGGCTGGGTGGTGAGCTTTCCACAAGGCACAACTACCCCCTTTGCTCCCCTCCGAAAAGGTACAGCACATATCATCCTCGAGCAGCAGCCTATCGTAGTACCCGTAGTGATTGACGGCTTTCGTAGAGCATTCGATAAAAAAGGTCTTTTCTACAAAAAACAGGGCACGCGACTCAGCATAACTTTTAAAGCACCTCTCCAGTTCGACCCCCAAAAGTCTGTGGAGGAAATTCTCGAAGAGGTGCGCGTACTCATTGGGCAATAGCCGCCTACTTTTTTACGCATTCTTTTGAAAAGGTAACGAAAGTCATTGTTATTCTTCAAGAAAACAGGCTACCTTCCGTCGAGGAATTTTTTTAACTTTCCTAGTTTTTTTCTCCCGCTTCTTAACCAAGTCCCTTCTCGGCTATGAGTTCGCCAACCCTTAACCATCGCGTGATGGAGTTTGCCTCCAAATTCCCTCCTTTCAACTTCGTAGAGCGTGTTTTTTTTGAGGAAATCACCCAGAAAGCCATTGTTCGGTTCTACAAAAAGAACGAATACCTTACCGAAGACCTCACGTTTTTAAAGGAGTACTTGCTGATTGTGAAAGAAGGACTAATCCATGCCTTTACGCCCGACGACGCACAGGCACACGCATGGCACAGCGAAGGCGACTTGCCCAACCTCGATTTCTTGCTCGAAGAAACACCCAACCACAGCCATTTACAAGCCATCGAAGATACGCTCGTCTATGCCTTTCCCTTTAGCTCGAAGATGGAAGATTGGCTCACACAGAGCGGCGTCGCCTTGTTTTTTGGCAATGGGTTCTCGCGCGAGTCGGCCGTAAAAAAACTGTTTTTGAACGATGAAAGCCCTGCCACCACCGCCGAAACTATCCCGCAAAACGCCTTTCATCTGTTTCGTATCAAAGATTTACTGCCCAAAGAAAAACGCAAATGGGTGGCGGGCGAGGCCAGCTGGTCCGTTGCGCAGGCAGCCCAAGCCATGACCGATGCCCAAAGTTCTGCCCTCGTGGTGCTCGATGCGGCGCAGTGCCCCATCGGTATCCTGACCGATAGCGATTTGCGCAAAAAAGTAGCCACGGGGCTGTTCGATGTGGGAAAAAAAGTATCGGAAGTGATGTCGTCGCCGGTCGTTACGCTTTCGCCCGAGACCACGTTTTCCGACGCGCAACTGACCATGATGCACCACAACATGCACCACCTCTGCATTACGGCAAACGGTACACCAAAAAGTGCCTTCGAGGGCGTAGTTACCAAAGAAGACCTCGTGCAGCTAAGTACCAACCACCCCATCCACCTGCTGAACCGCATCCTGAAAACAGAGGACATCGCCGAGCTGGCCGAGCTGCGCAACCACGCCGACCAAGCCCTGAAAGAATACTTTCAGCTCGACGTAGCCACGCACTTTATCGCCGGCATTATTACCGAAATTAACGATGCGCTCATCAAGCAAATCATCCGAATAGCCCTTACCGAAATACCCGACTTTCCTACCCATATTCCGTTCGTATGGCTAAGTTTGGGCAGCGAAGGCCGCGAGGAGCAACTGCTCCGCACCGACCAAGACAACGCACTGCTTTTCGCCGACGAAGGCGAAGCGCACCGCGCCGCATTCCTAACGCTTGGGCAAAAGGTATGCGCCTATCTTACGCAAGCTGGCTTTGAGCAATGCCCAGCCGAAATTATGGCGAGTAACCCAGCATGGAACGCTAGCCTGAGCACCTGGCGCGGCTACTACCAAAAATGGATAGCCAGCCCCACCCCGCTCGAGTTAATGCACAGCACCATTTTTTTCGATGCACGGGCGATTTACGGCGACGTTAGCCTGCTGGAAACCATCCACCAAACTGCCTTTCAGGAAATGGAGCGGCACAAACTGTTTATCCATCACCTTGCCGCCAATGCGTTGCAAAATCCGCCACCATTGGGCTTTTTTCGCAATATTATTATGGAAAAAGAGGGGGAACACAAAGACCGGTTCGACCTGAAGGCGCGTGCGCTAATGCCCCTGACCGACATTGCCCGCACACTTATCTACAGCAAACGCGGCGAACTGCCTCAAAATACCTTGCAACGCTTCGAGTGGCTGAGCGAACAGGAACCTCAAAACCGCATTTTGTTCCAAGAAGCCAAAGAAGCCGTGGCGTGGTTGTTAAAAATACGCACCCTTTCCGGCCTTGCACACCGCGACTCTGGCCGCTACATTGCCCTCGAATCGCTATCGCGCTGGCAGCGGCGCAACCTGCGGCAAACCTTCAAACTCATTGGCGATTTGCAGCAACTTGTCCGCACGCGCTTCCGCCTCGACTACCTGCGCAACTAATCCGATACGCCCATGTTTCGTTGGTTATTTTCGAAAGAACCCGAGCTACACGAGCTGCCCACGTGGTTGCAGGCCTATAAGCAAGGTAAAACACATCCTGCCGAAGTCCGCAAGCAGCCGCTCAACGCCGTCCGCTTTGTGGTCTTCGATACCGAAACAACAGGCTTTCACCTCAAAAAAGATTATTTACTATCTATTGGAGCTACCACTGTACAACAGAACAGCATTTGGCTGCACGACTCGTTTGAAGTACTGGTAGAAGCCCCTGCCACAAAAGGCAAAGAGCACATAGAAATTCATCAAATTTTACCCACACATTCGCTAACCGCTACGCCTCTACCCGTAGCCCTCGAGCAATTCGTCCGCTTTGCTGGCAATGCTGTCCTCGTAGGCCACCACGTACAGTACGACCTCTCGATGGTTTCGGAAAAACTGCGGGCAACTTTTGGGGTAAAACTCCACAATGCGCACCTCGATACGGGCCAACTAGCCATTCGGCTAGAACATCCGCCGGGCGTTGCGCCCAACATTGTTGGGAAACGTTACACGCTCGATGCCCTCTGCGAGCGCTACCGCATAGAACCCCACGACCGGCACACTGCCGCCGGCGATGCCTATATTACAGCGCAGCTTTTGCTAAAACTTTTACAAAAAGCCCAACAGCGCGGCCTGCATACCGTAGACGAACTGCTCGGCTAATCCGATGCGTGGATAGGTATTTCTGGTATTTTTTGAAAAAAATTATATGCCGCGTGCAACCCTTTTCCAGAATGTGCATCTTAGAAGTAGTATTCACCTACAAAAATTTCCTATACCATGAAAAAACAGTCCCTTATTCTCGAACAAATCTTTTTGGTTGTCGTCTGGATTTTGCTCCCCGTACTTGCCTTTGCGCAAACCACCCAAAACCGCGAAGTAGATAGCTTTTCCGAATTATCGGTTAGTGGCGCATTTACGGTCTATCTTTCGCAAGGCGACCGCGAGGCACTTCGCGTAGAGGCAAAAGAAGAGCACCTTGACGACATTGTAACCGAAGTACGCGGCGGCCGTTTGCGTATTGGCGTACGCAACAGCGGCAGAAACAATACTACGGGCAGTATCTATCTGACAGTAAAAAATCTGAATAGCCTAACGGTATCGGGTGCGTGTAAAATAAGCTCGGAAACAAGCCTGCGCGCCAGCGATTTTGAGTTAAAGAGCAGCGGAGCGAGCAAAGTAACGCTTGCCCTTGAGGTAAAAGACCTCGACCTTCACTCCTCTGGCGCGTCGAGCATTACACTTTCGGGGAGTGCAAACATGTACAACCTATCGCTTTCCGGTGCGAGCAACATCAATACCTTCGAGCTGCGTGCGCAAGATGTAGAAGTGAGCGCAAGTGGTGCGAGCAAAGTAGATATTTATGCAGAAAACCGCCTGAACGTAAATGCGTCGGGAGCGACCAAGGTACGCTATAAGGGGAGCCCGCAAGTAGAGTCGGTCAAAGCCTCTGGGGCGAGCAGTGTCAAAAAAGCCTCTTAGTGCGCACATCATTCAGGCGTATGAAATACAAAGAAAACTAGCGTTGGGATACAACTTTTTTATCTTGTTCAAAAAACTTTTAAAATTTTTCTTTCAAAATTCTTCATTTCCTGCAAAATTTACATTCCCTTTGCAGGAGTTTACCGAAGATTCGGAAAGTAAAATTGTCCGTATGCCAAATAATTATCCATATACGCAGTAACACAGGTCTCTGGCACGTACCAAGCAAGGGAAGTTTTTCGCCCACCGCGAAAGGCTTCCCTATGCTTTTATCGTACAATTTTTTTGAGTACCGTTGCAACGTTCGCTACCTGGCGAACAGGTGCTGCAAAGTCTATCCCCCCCGCACAAAAAATGTACATAATTTTCTTTTCATACTATTTTCTTTTCATACTAATTTATAACTACATGGCAGACAAGGTTCACATTTTCGACACCACACTACGCGACGGCGAGCAGGTGCCCGGGTGTCAGTTGAGTACGATTGAAAAAATAGAAATTGCCAAAGAACTAGAGCGACTTGGCGTGGATGTCATCGAGGCTGGTTTCCCTATTTCAAGCCCCGGCGACTTTCAGTCGGTCGTAGAGCTATCGAAGGTAATTAAAGAGCCTACTATCTGCGCCCTGACCCGCGCCGTACAAAAAGATATCGAAGTAGCCGCCGACGCACTGCAATACGCCAAACACAAGCGGATTCATACCGGTATTGGCGCATCGGATTTTCACATTCAGCATAAGTTCCACAGCACCCGCGAAGAAATTTTGCAGCGCGGCGTGGATGCCGTAAAATATGCCAAGAAATTTGTAGAAGATGTGGAGTTTTACGCCGAAGATGCCGGCCGCGCCGACTTGGAGTTTCTGGCGCGTATGATTGAGGCCGTCATTGCTGCCGGTGCTACCGTGGTGAACATACCCGATACAACCGGCTATTGCCTGCCCGAAGAATACGGCGCAAAAATTCGCTACCTGAAAGAAAATGTGAAAAATATCGAAAAAGCCATTATCTCGGTGCATTGCCACAACGACCTCGGCATGGCGACCGCCAACAGTTTGGCCGGCGTGGTGCATGGCGCACGGCAGATAGAATGTACTATCAATGGTATTGGAGAGCGGGCAGGAAATACCTCGTTGGAAGAAGTGGCAATGGCCATGCAAGTACACAAGGAACTCGGCTACTACACACATATTGATGCCAAGCGCATCACCCCCGTGAGTCAGTTGGTTTCGCAACTTATGCGGATGCCTGTGCAGCCTAACAAGGCAATCGTGGGCAGGAACGCGTTTGCGCACTCTTCGGGCATCCACCAAGATGGGGTGCTGAAAAGCCGCATCAACTACGAGATTATTAACCCCGAAGATGTAGGTGTGGCGCAATCGGCTATTTTGCTGACTGCTCGCAGCGGACGCGCCGCCCTCAAACACCGTCTCGAACTGCTCGGCTACAGCTTCGATAAGGAGCAAATGGACAATTTGTACGAAAAATTCTTGGAACTTGCCGACCGCAAAAAAGATATTGGCGACGAGGACTTGATGGTGCTCGTAGGGGGGCAGCGTACCGACCTAAAAATTAAGCTGCTTAACCTACAGGTTTCCTGCGGAAAGAGTATTATCCCGTCGTGCACGCTGCGGGTGCGCTACCAAGACGAAGAAATCACCGAAACTTCTACGGGCAAAGGCCCTATTGATGCCGCCTTTAAGACGGTCAATAAAATTATTGGCAAAAAAGTGAAGCTCGAAGAGTTTTTGGTGCAAGCCTTTACCGCCGGAAGCGACGACTCGGGCAAGGTACACTTGCAAATTATGTATATGAACAAACCCTACTACGGCTTCGGGGCAAATCCTGACATTGTACTCGCCTCGGTCTATGCCTACCTCGACGCGCTCAACAAAATTGTTTAGCAAGGGCTTTCACGATAATAGCACGCAGTCCGCGCCTTGCCACTTACATACAACAGGGCGAGGTGGACTGTTGCCCCTGCGTTTTACCCAGCTGTAGGCGTAGTCTTACGAATCAAAGTCTTTTTTAAAACATACCATGAACTACACTCCTTCTCCCCGCGCAGAGGTCATTACCATCGGTGATGAAATCCTCTACGGGCAAATAAACGACACCAACAGCCAGTGGCTGGGTGAAAAGCTTGCAGAAATAGGCATTCCGCTCGTGCAAAAAACCACCGTGGGCGACCAAGTC
>CAYUJH010000040.1:0-7761 GCA_964444995.1 uncultured Roseobacteraceae bacterium
CTGCCCCAAAGGACATTTTAAGTGCATGAACGATATCGTATTCGATTTTTACCTGCCCTGATGCCCGTGCTAGTGCCCGTTTCGCCATACGGAGAAGAACAAGAATAGCCCCATCACGCCCGAAAAGATGAAGCCGATAAGGCTGATGTACGAAATACCGCCCGACGTAGTGAGCGACTCGGACAGTGGCGCGGTCAGGCTAATGGCAGAAGCGATTAAACTGGCCGCCATGATAAGCGCCATGATAAGGTTTCGGCTGATGGTGTCGGCCTTGTGGAGGAGGGGTTCGTAGCCGTGGTGTTCGATGTTAATATAAAGCCGTCCTTTCCGAATTTTTTTGATGATGTCTTTCGCCTCTTGGGGCAGGTTGTAGCCTAGCGAAAGCAGTTTGGTAAAGGAATAGTAGAGGTCGGAACTAACATTTTCAAACGAAAACTCTTCTTTGAGCACCTTCGTACCGTAGGGCTTAATGGCTTCGAGCGCATCGAAGTCAGGGTCGAGCGTTTTGCCGATGCCTTCGAGCATGGCCAGCGCACGGAGGATAAGGAAGACCGCGCCGGGCACTTCGAGGCGGTAGCGGTAGATGATTTTTTGGAGCCGGCGGGTGAAGTCGGTCATCGAGGCGTTATCGGCATCGAAGACGATAAAATCTTCGATAAGGCCGTTGAGGTCGTACTCGAAGATTTTCATTTCTTCAATCTCACTTTCAACGGCGAGGCGGCGCAGGTTTACCGCCATACCACGGGGCTTGCGCTGCGCCATGCTGATAAATACGCCCGCAAAGGCAAATTTTTGTCGGCGCGAAATTTTACCGACCATGCCAAAGTCTATCAAGACGATTTTTCCGTTGGGGCGCACCAAAATATTGCCAGCGTGTGGGTCGGCGTGGAAGAAGCCAAACTCAAAGATTTGAGTGAGGTAAATCTCGATGCCTACCTTGGCAAGTTCTTTTGGGTTGATTCCCCAAGCGTGCAGGCGGTCGAGGTCGGTGATTTTGCACCCGCTGATAAACTCAATGATTAAGATTTTTTCGGTCGAAAACTCGCTGTACGGCTTGGGAATGTAAAATTTGGGGTGGTCGCCATAGAGCTTGCGGAACTGCTCCATGTGCCGCAGTTCGCGGGTGTAGTCTAGCTCGGCGAGCATACTTTTTTCAAACGCACCCACTACCTCTAGGGGGTTCAAAATACCTGCTTTTACAAAGTTTTTTTCCGTGAGTTTCACAAATTGGCGGAGCAATTCTAAATCTGCCTTCACCTTGTCGCTTACTTTGGGGCGTTGCACTTTCACCACCACGTCTTCGCCGCTGAGTAGCTTGGCGCGGTGCACCTGCCCAATAGAAGCCGAGCCGAGCGGCTGGTCGTCGAAGTAGGAAAAGACTTCTTCGAGTGGCCGTCCGAGTTCGTCTTCAATGATTTCTTTGGCGGTAATGACCGAGAAAGGGGGAACCTTGTCTTGGAGTTTTTCAAACTCTTTAATCAGGCTATCGGGCAGCAGGTCGGGGCGGTTGCTCAGTAGCTGCGCGAGTTTGATGAACGTAGGCCCTAACTCTTCGATTACGAGGCGGATACGCACCCAGATATTGAGTTCGATGGGCTTCTCGCGCCGCACCAGTTGCCCAATGCGCTGATTGGAGATAAGACGGATTAGGGGCGTATTTACAATAATCTCCTCTAGCCCGTACTTAACCAGAATACTGATAAGTTCGGGAATGCGTTTGAAATTGCGTACGGTGCGGTCTATGAAATACATAGCGAGGAGGCGTTTAAGGGGTAAAGTTAACGCGTATCCGTTCTACAAAAAAATGCCAGCAAATTCAGGCAAATCGGCTGGCATTTTGCAAAAGGGCATTTTTCCCTTACGAGGTTACTTTGCGCGTCGATGGTTTCGACTCTTTGATTTTCGCTTCTATTGCCTCTACACGTGCGGTGAGGTCTTCAATGTCTTTGGCAGTAGCGAAGCTGAAGGTCTTTACTACCTTTTCTGTAACATGTTGTATTTGGTGCTCAAACTCCGAGCGTTTCGCTTCGGTATTTGAGATAAACTCTTCTACGAGTTTTTTTCCTTCTTCCGACGTGATTTTTTCTTCGCTCACGAGGGTATCCACCATTTCGCGGAGCTTGTCGGCAGTGAACGCCAAAATACCTACGCCGGTGTACAGTAATTTTTTAATTAACTCTTCCATCGTTCTTGAATTTATTATAAGATTTATCTAAATTTATGGGTAGAAAAAGCGCGAAAATCCATTTTTCACCCCGTTAGGGGCTATATAATACAGAGATGGATAATCGGCAGAAGCAAAATTGGTGTTGCACACCAACCATCAACACCGAAGCGCAGGAGATTTGCGAAATTTTGGTCTCGTAAATCAAGCATACCAATCCTTAAATCAAGTGAATCTTGGTATAATTTGGCGTGAGTACTTGCAAGACCCCCATGTTCCAAACCTGTTGCTTCGGGAAATTATGTAAGTCAAAGATACATTTATTATGCATGCATAACAAATGCTAGTGTGTTAATGCTTTTGAATCCACCTGTTTACCGGGGTGAATGCCATATTTTTCTAGGTGAGCGAGTTTTTCAATGGCCTCTTCGGCTTCGGGGACAATGCGCCAGAATATATGCCACCAATGTATCAGCCCTTTCCACTCTTGCATCGTTACCTGTACGCCGGCGTTGCGGGCTGCTTCGGCAAGGCGCACCGAGTCGTCGTAGAGTACCTCGTCGGTACTTACTTGGATGAGGATGGGGGGCAGGCCGCGCAGGTCGCCATAAAACGGAGAAATGAGGGGGTTGTTGAGCAACCTGTGCGCGGCATACATTTGGCCCCATTCTTTCATTTTGTCCACGCGGACAAGCGGGTCGTGATCTTTATTTTTTTCTACCGACTTACCTGTAACAGCAAGGTCGGTCCAGGGCGATAGGCAAATCGTACCGGCGGGCATGGGCAGGCACTTATCTTTCAAAGCGAGTTGCAGGGCGATGGCCAAACCGCCGCCGGCCGAGTCGCCCCCGACGACGATATCGTGGCCCTCGTAGCCTTGGTCGAGCAGCCATTCGTAGGCCGCCAACGCGTCGTCGATAGCTGCGGGGAACGGACTTTCTGGTATTTTGCGGTAGCCTACCAGCAGGGCAGGCAGGCCGGTAACTTTGGCGATTTGCCCCACCATAGAGCGGTGCGTATGCGACGAGCCGAGGGCGTAGCCGCCGCCGTGCAAATACAGCAGTACCTTCGACTTATCGGCGCGGCTCGGGATGAGCCATGCTGCCCGCAGGCCGCCTATGTGAAACGGTTTGAAATGCACCCCCCACGGCAAGAGCATCCAAAGCGCGGAAACATCGAGTAGGGTGCGTAATTTGGCAATATCAGGCCCACGCAGGGGCATGGAAAGGCTCAGGCTATTGAGCGAAAGTTTCAGCAAATTGTGTTGTAAGGAAGGCATAAGGTTGCTAGCTAAATAATGTTAGGTAATAGAAAAACTTTAGAACCTCCTAGCCTCGTAGGCCAAGGGTTCTACGCTAAGAGAACAATTTTTTTTCCAAAAAGCGTAAATAAAAGTAAATAAAAAGTTGAAAACTACATGCATTCTACAATAAAAACTCGACAAAAAGAAGATGTGTTTGTGCCGAGTCTTAGAAATAATGCTATCTTTTGTCCATCGTTTTTCCCTCATACTCCTACAAAACGCTCCTTTTTACTTCGTAAAATGACCCACTACACCGTTTGTTCTCGCCTACTCGTACGCCTTGCTGTTTGCCTGCTAGGTATTGCATGGCTGTGTAGCAGTTGCAATCCTGCACGGAACCTCTCTCGCGACGAGACGCTCTATACCGGCGCAAAATTTATCCGCGATGCGCCCGACTCTATCGCGTTTTCGAGCGCACTCGAAGAGCAAGTGTACGCCGCAATGCGCCCTAAGCCCAACGCATCTTTTTTGGGGTGGTACTACCGCTTGGGGGTACACAATTTGGCAGGGCAAAAAAATAAAGACCGTACGCGTGGGCTGCGCTATTGGCTCCGACAAAAAATTGGTCAGCCACCAGTATTGCTCGAAACGGTGAACCCCGGCCGCACGGCGCGGCTCATCGAAAACAGATTTTACAACGCAGGCTTTTTTGATGTGCGCGTGCGGGCGCGTATCGAGCGCGACGAGCAGAAGCGACAGGGATACGTGCGCTATACGGCTTCATACAAAGAACCGTATGTGCTGCGAAAACGCTTTTTCCCCGAAGGCGAAACGGAACTTGAAGCGGAAATTCGGGCCAGCGAGACGCGCACGCTCCTCCGCGAGGGCGAACCATACGACTTAGAACTGCTCAAACAAGAGCGCGAACGCGTGATGCGTTGGCTCAAAGAACGTGGCTTCTTCTATTTCAGTGCCGACTTCCTACTGTTTCAGGTGGATACCACGATGCCCGGCAGAATCTTCGACCTCTATATGAAGGTAAAAGAAGAAACGCCTGCGCAGGCATTTCGGCAATATAGGCTCAACGAAATCTATGTCTTTTCCGAGTTTCAGTCCGATTTTTTGGGCGATGCCCACAAAACAGATACGACCGCCACGCGTGCCGGCTACCAATATGTGAGCGAGACGAAGTTGTTTCGTGCCGAAACGGTATCGCGGCATATTTTTTTTAAAAAAGGAGAACTGTATCGTTTTTCCGACCACCAACTTACCCTGCAAAAACTTACGGCACTCGATGTGTTCAAATTCGTCAATGTGCGCTTCCAAGACCTCGACGATGGGCAACTCGACGTGCTGATTTATCTCACGCCCCTGCCCAAGAAGTTCATACGCCTCGAAGCCACGATGGTCTCCAAGTCGAACGGGTTTACCGGGCCGGGGCTGCGCTCCAATTTCAGTAACCGAAATACGTTCCACGGGCTAGAAAAACTCTCACTCGACCTGACCTCTAGCTACGAAACGCAGATAGCCGGGCAGCAAGCAGGGTTAAACTCCTACCAAGTAGGCGGTTCTGTTTCCATGCAAGTCTATCGGTTTATTACCCCTTTTGGCTTGCAGCAACTTAGCCGTTTTGTGCCTACTACGCAAATGCGGCTAAGCTACGACCTGCTTAGCCGCGTGCAATTTTTCCGCACCTCTTCGTTCAACGCGCTCTTCGGCTACAAGTGGCGCGAAACGACCACCCGCTCGCACGAGTTCAACCCAGTGAATATCAGTTATTTGGCATTAGGCCGTACCTCGCCTTTGTTCGATAACGTGCTGGCAAACAATCAACTTTTGGCACGGAGTTTTGAAAATCAGTTTATCCTTGGTACAAGCTATACGTTTACCTATAACAATCAACTTAAAGAAGCCAAGAAAAACTATGTGTACTTTTCCGGAAATTTAGATATTTCCGGCAACACGATGCACGCAGTCCAATCTATGTTCCGCGAAGTGGCTGCTTCCGACGAAGACCCCTACCGCATTTTTGGGCGGAAATACAGCCATTATGCACGCTTACTGTTAGAAGGTCGGTTCTATGAAGAATTTAGTCCTAAGGCAAAGCTTGCGCTAAGAGGCATTGCCGGCGTTGGGGTGCCGCTAAGTAACTCTTCTTCGTTGCCGTACATCAAACAGTTTTACATTGGGGGCACCAATAGTTTGCGCGGCTTTCCGGTGCGCTCGGTAGGGCCGGGTTCGTATGCCCCGCCCGACTCGCTTGCCAACGCGCTCTTTCTCGACCAAGTAGGGGATATCAAAATAGAAGTAAATGCCGAGTTGCGCTACGAGCTAAATAGTTTTATAAAGGTGGCTGCGTTTACCGATGTGGGCAACATTTGGCTCACGCGCCCCGACCCCGACCGCCCCGGAGGAACGTTTTCGGCGAAAAATGCACTCGGCGAACTAGCCATGAGCACCGGCATAGGGCTGCGCTTCGATGCGTCCTATCTCATTGTACGCTTCGATGTAGGCATACCAGTTCGCCGACCTAACAATCCTGTAGAAAAACGGTGGGTGTTTCGCGAAATAGATTTTGGCAGTAGCAATTGGCGCAGGGAAAATCTTGTGCTTAACATTGCTATTGGGTATCCGTTTTAAAAAACACGAAAGAAGTCTACTACCCCCCTTTCATAATTCCGCGCTCGGAATTTTTGATAAACTGCAAAATGGCATCGCGCTCGGGGCTGGGAGCTACTTCTGCTTCGATGGTTTTCAAGGCTTCCGAATTGTTGAACCCGCGCAGGTAAATGTTTCGATATACCTCTTGGATATCGCTGATGATAGCTTGGCTGAAGCCGCGCCGTTTTAGCCCTATGGTGTTTACGCCGCAATAGCTTAGGGGTTCGCGGGCCGCAGTTACATACGGAGGGACATCTTTGCGCACGAGCGAGCCGCCTGAAATAATGGCATGTTCGCCAATTTTGGAGAACTGATGCACGGCGGTTGTACCTCCTACAATTACATAGTCGGCAATCTCGACGTGCCCGGCTACCTGCACAGCATTGGAAAGTATGCAATTATCGCCTAACACGCAATCGTGGGCAATGTGTACGTAGGCCATGATAAGACAATTTTCGCCCACTTCGGTTTTGTAGCGGTCGGAGGTGCCTCGACTAATTGTAACGCATTCTCGAATTACGGTGCGGTCGCCGATGTGCGCTTCGGTAACTTCGCCCTTGTACTTTAGGTCTTGCGGTGGGCCTGAAATAACCGCACCAGGGTAAATTTTGCAGTGTTTCCCAATGCGCGCACCTTCCATGAGCGTAACGTTGGGGCCAATCCATGTGCCTTCGCCCACCACTACATTTTTTTCGATGGTAGTGAACGCCGATACGGTGCACCCCTGACCAAGTACGGCGTCGGGGTGGATGTGGGTGAGCGGATGAATGTTCATATCTCTAATTCTCTAACTCTTTTTTAACTAAACTAGCGGAAATATTGGCCTCGCTAACCAACTTACCGGCGCAAAATGCACTTGCCTTCATTTTGGCAATGCCTCGGCGGATAGGTCCTAGCAACTCGCACTTGAGCAGCAGCGTATCGCCGGGGACAACCATGCGCTTAAATCGGCAATTTTCGATGCCCACAAAGTAGGTCCAGTATTGCTCGGGCTTATCTACTGTATTGAGCAACAAGATGCCACCGGTTTGTGCCATGGCTTCTACCTGCAATACGCCGGGCATGACCGGATTGCCGGGAAAGTGCCCTTCAAAAAAAGGCTCGTTGATGGTTACGTTTTTTACACCGATTACGCAGGTCTCGTCGAGATAGACGATTTTATCGACCAAGCGAAACGGGTAAGCGTGTGGAAGTACTTGCCCAATTTGGTTCACATCGAGGATGGCTGGTGCTTTGGGGTCGTACTCGGGAATTTCTTCGCTGCGCTCTACCTTTTGGATGAGTCGTTTGAGGTTTTTGGCAAAGCCGATATTGGCTTTGTGCCCCGGACGCGCCGCGATGATTTGCCCTTTAATTGGGCGGCCTACAAGTGCCAAGTCGCCCACAAGGTCGAGCAGTTTGTGGCGGGCAGGTTCATTAGGGTAGCGCAACTCTACGTTGTTCAGAATCCCCTCTTTTTTCACCTCTACGCGTGGCAGGTCGAACAGGTGCGCCAAGTCGTTGAGTTCTTCTTGGCTCATTACTTTATCCACTACCACAATGGCATTGCTGAAATTCCCTCCCTGAATGAGGTTGTTTTTCCGCAAATACTCAATCTCGTGCAGAAAGCAGAACGTCCGTGCGGCGGAAAACTCCTTAGGAAACTCACTGATTTCGTTGAGGCTGGCATATTGGCTACCCAGTACAGGAGAGT
>CAYUJH010000040.1:7771-10916 GCA_964444995.1 uncultured Roseobacteraceae bacterium
GTCCACCATAACCGTGAGCCGATAATCTTTTAAAGGAAGGCCGACAATTTCTACCTGTCGGTCTTCTTCTTTGTAGAAGACGCTTTCGGGAATCTCGAAAAAGTTGCGGCGCACGCCTTGGTCTTCAAAACCTACCGACCGGAGCGCCTCGACAAACTGTGCCGAGCTGCCGTCCATGATAGGCGGCTCCGGGCCGTCGAGTTCAATCAAGATATTATCAATTTCTAAGCCCACGAGTGCGGCGAGTGTATGCTCCACGGTATTTACCCGTGCACCATTTTGCTCGATGGTCGTCCCCCGCGAAAGATCCACGACGTTGTCCACATCGGCATCTACGAGGGGGCATCCCTCTAGGTCGGTACGGCAAAATTTAATACCATGGTTAGGGCGTGCTGGCTTAAAGGTCATGGTAGCGTGTGCGCCCGTGTGGATTCCCACGCCCGAAACGCTTACCGGTGCTTTGATGGTCTGTTGTGTTTCCCTCATCGTGCTTTTTGTAGTTCTATGATGTTGCTATATGCGTTATTAAGTAGTTTTTTACTGTATCGCTGCGTGGCTGGTCAATCTTCTTTTGGCGGATTGGAAAGTGTATTTATTTTTTCTTCTAACATGTCCACACGTCGTTTCAAGTCCGGTAACTTGCGGAAAACGGCTAAGTTGCGCAGCTGCTCGCGGTGGTCGATTGCCGGCGAACCGAGCAGCACCTTGCCTGCTTCTTTGGGTGGGTTTAGTAACCCTGATTGCGCGCCTACCGTCGTACGGTCGGGGACGCTCAGGTGGCCAACTACGCCCACTTGTCCTGCAAAAATATTGTTTCTGCCCAAAGTAACCGAACCGGATAGGCCGGTTTGCGAAGCTATGACTGTATTTTCACCTATTGTAACATTGTGCCCTACCTGTACGAGGTTGTCGAGTTTTACGCCCGAATGTACGACGGTCGAACCCATCGTGGCGCAATCTATGGTCGTATTTGCCCCTACGTCCACGCGGTCGCCTAAAATTACATTGCCTACCTGCGGAATGGTTTTGTACGTACCGTCTTCTTGCGGGGCAAAGCCAAAACCATCGCTGCCAACGACCGCGCCAGCTTGCAGCACGCACTCGCTGCCAATGACGCACTGCGCATAGACTTTCACCCCGGCATAGAGGGTGGTATGTGCGCCAATCTGTACGTGTTCGCCAACGTAGCTGTGCGGATAAATTTTGCAGTAATCGCCAATTTTTGCGCCGGCACCGATGTAGGCAAACGCGCCCACGTACACACCCTCGCCCAAGGTGGCGGTAGGGTCGATAAAGCTGGGCGTTTCAATGCCTATTTTTTGTGCATTGGCTTGGCGTTGGTACTCCCCCAACAGCGTGCTGAACGCCACGTAGGCATCTTTTACAACAATCAGGCTGGTATGCGGAACGGCTTGCTTGGGCGTAAAATCTTCTCCCACCAAGACCGCCGTCGCTTGTGTTTCGTAGAGATGATTTTCGTATTTTAGGTTCGATAAAAACGCGATACTGCCCTCGGTAGCCTCCTGTATTTTAGCTACGGTATTGACTTTTCTTGAAGCGTCGCCTATTACTTTTCCATTGAGTAGTTGGGCGATTTGTGCTACTGTAAACTCCATGTTATATGTATGTGCTAAAGATGGTTTGATAAGGATGACCCCACTGGCTGTTTTCTTCGGTGTTACGGGGCTTGCCGAGGTGGGTCGTGTGCCGCGCAATTTAGCAACTATACGCGAATTTCTTGCAAAGGCAGTACGCGTCCCCCGTGCTTCTAGCCCTTTTTGGGGCGAAACACCTGTATGTGCGCCTCGTTGGCTTCCAGATATGGCCCGCCAATCAGGTCGATGCAATAAGGAATGGCAGGGAAAACAGCTTGCAGACATTCTTCTATCGCACTTGGCTTACCGGGCAGGTTTACGAGCAGCGTTTGCCCAAAAATACCCGCTGTTTGGCGCGAAAGAATCGCTGTGGGCACTTTTTCGAGGCTCACCTTGCGCATTAGCTCCCCGAAGCCGGGCAGTATCTTGCTACAAACGGCTTCGGTAGCCTCTACGGTAACATCGCGCGGGGCAGGACCTGTGCCGCCGCAGGTTAGTATCAGGCAGCAATTTTCCTGCGTTGCCATGCGCACAAAAGCCTCTTTGAGCAGAGGTTCTTCGTCGGGGAGTACTTCGTACACCGGTGTCCACGGAGAGCGCAAGTAGCGTGTGAGAACTTCCACAATCGCCTTGCCGGGAATGTCTTCGTAAATTCCTTGCGAAGCACGGTCCGACACGTTGATAACACCAATGCGAATAGGTTTTTCAGTAGATTGACTCATAAGTAAGGCGATATTTTTAGCGCAGTTGGCAGCAAAGCCTTGCGGCATCTTTGCACAACTTATCGGTTGAAACTGATTTTTTTCGGAAAATTAGAGACTTTTGTTGGGAAACCCACACATTTGTTGGTTTTCCTGCTGCTCCACATGCCATAAACCTTGGCAAAATCCAAAAACTGAAAAAAATGATACCAGTGTCCCGTCGCGAAAAAATAGCTCAACTTTTTTACCCTGCCGCCTTCATACACGATACGCCCGAAGGCATCGCACACCTCGAAGCGCTTGTGAGCGAACACGCTGTAGGCGGCCTCACCTTCTTTTACAGCCGCGAAAGCGTAGTTACCAACTTCGACCCCAAAAAGAAGGTAACATACTACCAAGATAGCGTAGAAGCCCTACGCGAAAAAGTGCAACGGTACCAAAAACTAAGTAAAACACCGTTGCTTGTAAGCATAGATGCCGAGTGGGGGCTAGGAATGCGCATTGCCCAACACCCTGCTTTTCCGTATCCGCTTACGCTTGCCGCCACTGCCGACCCTGCTTGGGCGTTTGAAGTCGGCAGAGCGATTGCGCAGGAGCTAACCTCGGTTGGGATTCATCTAAATCTTGCCCCAGTGCTCGATGTAAACACGCAGCCACAGAACCCGGTCATTGGCTACCGTTCCTTTGGCGATACCCCCGATGCTGTTGTGCGCTACGCCCGCGCCTATTTGCAAGGCATGACCTCCGAAGGCATCTTGGGCTGTCTCAAGCACTTCCCCGGCCACGGCGATACGGCGGTAGATTCGCATTTGGGCTTGCCTATCCTCGAAAAAAGTCGCGAAATTTTGT
>CAYUJH010000041.1:0-10867 GCA_964444995.1 uncultured Roseobacteraceae bacterium
CTGGCTTCGTCGGGCAGAGCGATCACGCCCGCCAGCGCGGCGTCGAGATCGCCCTCCAGCAGCTCGGCGCGCGCGCGGCTCAGCACGGCCGGCGCGCTGTCGCCTGCGATCGGTTCGCTCGGCAGGCCGGTCACCCGCGCCTCGAAGCGGGCCAGGACGCCGGACAGCACGCCGTCGTCGGGTTGGGGCGCACCAAAGAGTTGAGGACGGCTTGTATCTTTCACGCCGCGTAGCACCTTGCTTGTAGTTTGTATGAACTCGCCGCCAATGTTGCAATAGCTCAACAGGCGAATTTCGTATTCGCGGTCGGGCAGGCTACCCATGTACCAGCGGTATTGCGTCGTACCGGAAGGGTCGAGAAGCGAAAAGGGCTGACTCACCGTACCGGCGGCGGGGGGCGTTTTGTAAAACAAGTGGTTGGTAATCCATTGTGCGCTGCCCGGCGATTTGTACTGAAACGCTACATATTCGAGCTGTGCGCTTTGTAGGTTGTAACTATCGAACGATACGGCGAGGGTATCGCGGGGGCGTGTGTTGCTGTTGAGCACCCATTGGTCGAGCGGGGCGGTGAAGCGCACATCGGAGCAGGCCGGCTGGAAATATACCGAGAAGTGCTGCCCGCTTACGAGCCCTAACTCGCAGGAAGAGCCAAGTTGCAGGCGCAGGTTTTCGTAGTTGGTAACGTCGGTTTTCGTTTGGGTTACGGTGATAAGTTTGCGTACCGCTTGCCCACCGGGTACTAATATTTCCACGCCTCTGCCAGTAATTGTCTGCCCGTCAATAGTAATGACGGCACCGTTCGGGTTGTTGTTACTGTCTTGGGAGAGCAGCATCCAGACGTTGTTTCCCGACGAAACTTCGGAGTTGTTTTTCAGTGTGATATACACTTCAGCCGCTTCGCCTGCTGGGATACCACTTACGAGTGGCGTTTCGATGGTAAGTTCGGGATTTTCTATCCGTGCCGTTCCTTCGCTGAGTTTGTGCTTGCCCGGTTCGTAGTACTTGGTTTCTACTACGCCTTCGTGTGGGCAACTCGTTGCGCCGGCGCGTAGCTTGAACACAGGACTGAACCCGTCGCCGGCATCGAGGATGTCGATAGAGTGATAATCGTTGAACGTACCGTCGTTCACGCGTGCGCCTTCGCCGTCGGCAAGTGTGTAGCCCCAAGTGGTTTCTTTGCTGTTGGTAGTGGTAGAACTGCCTTCGCGCGTTTCACCAATCGTTACGGCGTAGGTAAACACAGAGCCTGCGCCGAAGATTTCAAACCCAAGGTTTTCAGTAACAGTGCCGTTTACGTCGAAGGTGTAAGAGCGCGTAGTGGCCGAGTCGGTGGAAGTCGTCGTGCTACTGCTGAAGGTCACCCCGCCGTCGAGCGAAATATTTTCTAAAAACTTTGCCTTTACTTTCTTTTCTTCGTTGTCGCGCAGCACCGTTTCCCAATCTTCTGTTTCGCGGTTGTACTCAGCTACTTGGTCTTTAAACGTGCCTCGCTGAGCGGCTGTCCAGCTGTTGGGAAACACAATGCGGTAGCTCGGACCCTCGCCGATAGTAGCCGATGCACGCTCTTTCCATACAATTTTGCTGTAGTTGGGTGCACCATAGTTGGGGTCGTCGGCGTTTATCAGCGATACGTACAGTGGCTTTGTGCCGGTATTGCTCACCTGATTGGGGTTAGGCACGTTGACCAACAGCGCATTGCGCAGGCGCTTGAGTTCTGGAATAATCACCGTTTCTATTTGCAACTGTGTGTAGGCAAACGAAGTGGTAAACTCGCTACCCATTACCATTTGGACGCTGCGCCCGAGGCGGAAGCCTTCTACCTCTTTGCTTGCACAGTTGCCCGTGCCGCACTCGCGCCCGCTTGCAGGCAAAATCTCGAGGGCTTCACCTGTTCCGTAAACGATGTTAGTACCTGTGCCAATATAAACGTCGCCGGTGGCGCCGATGTACGGCTCGCCATCGCCAGTAGAAAAACTGCGCGTGGTTGTAATCTTGAAGGTGTTCTCGCCTCCTCTGGCATATTGCGACTGCACGGTTACACCTACTTCTAACGAGGCAATCTGCTCGGTTTCGGTGATGACCCCGCCTACTGGGCTGCCTGCGTACGTAATTACTTTAGCACCCAAATCTACATTGAGCGAGGCATTTTCCGTAGTAGAAGCATTGACATTCCACGACTCTTTGCGTTCGATGGTAACGCCGGTTTCCAATACGGTTTGGCTATTGGTGCCGGGTGGGTCGCGCAAAATCGCGATGATTTGGTTGGGTCCACGCGTGGTGAAGTTTTGCCCACTATTTGTTTTTCCTAACACGTAAGCGCGGAGCGGGTCATTCTCCCGCCACGTAGTACGAATTGTTCCGCCCTGTCCTGTAGTGGCTACGAGGGAAAAGGGGCGCGTGTAACTTTGTTCGGGGTTGGTCGGCACGCGGTTAAGCTCCGGATTTCCCGCTTTGAACGTGTACAGGACTTCCCCTTTGGCGTTGAGCGGCAACGAAACAAGCGAAGTAGGCTCACTGGAAGCACCGTTGACGATTTCCAACTTGCCGTCGGTAACGGGCACGCGGTCTTTCCGGCCATTGTTCGCATTTTCGTACAACTCAAAGGCGCTTACCTTCATTTGGTACGAAGACCCCTGCACAAAAATAGGATACCCGAACAGGTGCTTGTCCTCTTTGATGAGGTCTATGATTTTGGTCTGCGTATCGTCGGTATATGTATATTTTGCCTCGCCGAAGGTGGGCTTACCGTCCTTATCGGTAACATCGAGTTTTGGTGCGGTGCGCAGGATAAAATCACGGCGGATGTCGTAGTAAAAGGTATCTACTGCGTAGGTATAAACCGTATCGTTCGAGGGTTTTAGGTACGTGCGGTCGAATTTTGTGCGGTCCACAGTCGGAAAGCCCGGTACTAGGCTGCCGTTGGTCTCTGCGGCGATAGGGTGGTCGAAAATCTCTTCGCGCTCGAAAAAGTTGCGCAAATCGAGCGTACCCGTTGCAGAGGCATCGAAGACGTAATTGCCGGCTACCACGTTTTCAACCACATACCTTTCGGGCAACAGATACGCCACGTATTCTCCGCTTGTTGTATCTGCCTTTACGGTTACTTTCGTAGGGTTAAGAGCCTCGTAGAGTAGTTGGCTCTTGAAGTGGTCTTCTTCGAGTGCTATCGTTCGGTTTGCGAGCGAATTGGTTAGGTCGTAGCCCTTTTCGGTGGAAAGGAACAGCGTAGCGTAGCCCAAATTGTTGGTGGAATAGCCAAAGCCAATCGGTTTGTTGGCCTCTCGTGTGCCACCCACTACGCGGCCGACCACCTTTACCAACGTGCTATCGAAAAACTCGATACCGGTTACAGGTTCTTGGAAATTGAACACCCCAGAGCTATCGAGCGGGCTTAGGGCGGGGAACAGACCGCCTTTCTCGAAGACGTGGTTTTGCTTTTTGACCGTGATGCTGTGCTGCCCAATCGGGACATCTATCTCGAAAAAGCCTTCTTTGTCTGTGGTTACCAATGCGCCATTGCGCACTACCACTTGGTTATCCACATAAATTTCTACGCCTTCTACGGGAAAGAAGGTATTGCTGTAATACACCGTCCCCGACACTCGGAAGGAGGAAACGTCCGTAAAGTTGATGTTATCGAAAATAGTATTTCCCTCGGTTACGAAACGCGTTTGCTTGTTGGGTTCAAAGGCGTGCACATCGTACACGGGCGTAAAGGTATAGAGCGAACCCGCTTCGCCGTAGGGGAAGCCGTCAATCGTATAGAAGCCTTCGGCGTTGGTAACTCCTTTGTAAGCAAGTTGCGTCTTGATGGGCACGGTATTGCTCCACGAAACGCCGCCCGCGCTAAATACTGCCTCGTTGCGGTTAAATTCTCCGCTGCTATTTCGGCTGAAATCGTAGGCAGCGTTGCCAATGCCCTCGTTGGTGCGGTAATAGCCTACAAGTCCGTTTTCGCGCCCAGAAAGATAGCGGCTAAAGTTCTCATCCGACCACTCGGTGGGGTAATTGCCGTGTTGCCAAAGGCGAATTTCTTTTAGGAAGCCCGTTAGATTCTGCCCCATAACCACGTTGTCGTTCGCAGGGACTGTTACCGTTGCTGCGGTGCTCACTACTACAGAGTCCACCGGTGCGCCGAGTAGGGTAGAGGTGCGGGCGATAATCCGCAGCGCATGGCCCGGATGATAGCTTGCCGTTACATGGAAAAACGAGTCGGCATTGTGCGTAAAGGGCAAATTAGCTTGTACGCCACCCACTTGCAAACGAAGTTGCCCGGGAGCATAAGTAAGCGCGTAGCCTGCTCCTTTTTGGAATAAGGTAGCGGTGCTACCACCGGTGTAACGCACCCACATCTGCACGGTAAAGCCGTTGGCGAGCGCAAGGCTGTTGTTGCCCTGCACGGTAAGTGTACCCGCGCCATTCAACGCTACGCTGTGCTGTCCGCCTACGGGCGCATCGGGTTCTGCAAACACGTGCGTACCTTTTACAGCCGAGCCTGACTCGTACAGGATACGGCCGCTTGCTGTGCCTACACGCAGGCGAAAGCCGACGGTGCGTGGGGCGGTCGTCCAGTCGGGGGTAGAGAAAATGTCGTCGTTTTCGCATGTGCCTTCGGCGATTAGGTAGTATTCGTATAACACGCCCGAAGCCACATCGAAATCTTCCCAGCGATTGCTCTCGCCACCTGCTACGCCAGCCACACGTGAGGGAGCGGCGGCCTCGCCAAGTTTGCGCCGATAGATGGCATATTTATCAATCAAGTTGCGGTTATTGGCTGTCCATTGCAGCAGCACGCGGTTGGGGAAGTAGCCCTTGGAGCCGTTGAACGTCGTAGTGGCATCGAACGTGCCTGCCAGCGTCTGCTCGATGCGTGCTGTGGGTTTAGTAGCCACTTTCCACACACCGCAGGCATTTTTTACAGAAAGTTCATAGGTGTAGGTAATGCAGTTTTGTACTTTGTCGTCGGTAAAGTTGACCGCCCCTGTACCTGCTTGCTTATCGAGTTCAAAGACCGTTTGACCGCCCGCAGCATCGGTGCGCACAAGTACAAAACCATCTTCAATCGTGGAGTTATCGGTAAAACTGAGTTGCACCGTGCTTCCTACGGCTGTGGCGGTAAAAGCCGTAGGTAGGGCAGGCTCGGCGACAGATAGCCCTTCTTTCGGAGCAGATTGCCCCGAAAAATTGCCGCAGTTATCTTCTGTTTCTACGGTGTAGTTATACGCAATACCACGCGTAACATTATCTACATACTCACGGGCATCGCCGTTGACAGTGCTATGCACAAGGCCGCCATTGCGGAATACGCGGAAGCGCGTGGGTGTTTCCTGCCCACCATATAGCCACGAAACGGTTATCTTCCCGTCGCAGGTAGTATTGCTTGCCGCTACATTGGTGGGTTTTACAGGCAATTTTTTGGCGTTTCCGTCCGCGCTCACTTTAGTTGCGGCGCGTATGCCGCGTGCGTCGGTTTCGGAGCGGTTGGGGTGGTCCCAAATGGCTTCCACCTCGTACTTGTGCGACACGCCGGCGGTGCGACCGAGGTCTGTGTAGGTAGTCGTAGTGCCGGTAAGCGTAGTTAGCAACGTGCCGTCGCGGTAGACGTGGTATTTACCCGCAGTTCCAAATTTCTCAAAGTCGCGTGGTTTTGTCCAAGAAAGAACGACTTTATCGCATTCGGTGCTAGAAGCCGTTAGGGCGGTAACTTCTTTCACATCGGGCAACGCGATGATTGCCGTATAGTTGAACGTAATCTTGTCGTTGCTATCGTTGCCGATAAAATTTCCTTTGTACGTAAAATTGAGCTGCTTTCCTAACCACCATGCCGGAAAACGGAAGCGCAACATAAAGGAGTTGAGTTCCCTTCCGTCGTCATCGCGATAGACATTACCACCCCATGTAGGTACAATTTGATTGCTGCTCGTAAACGTAGTCCAAAAGGCGCTGTATTCATCGTTGCAGTCTCCGGTACAGCTATTGCAGCTAAAGTCTGCCCCTGCGCGGCTGCACCGTTGCTTAATTTGGAACAGTGTGTAGGTAGTTCCTTCAATGTTCACCGTTACAAAGTTCTCATCATCAAACAGGTAATCGTGGCTTCCCCCTTCTTCATCTACCACCAATACCTTAATATCCGCAGTACCGGCCGCTACGTCGATATGCAACGTTTCAAACCCGCCGGGGGCTGGCGTTTGTGCGTAGGTTTTTGCTGAAAATGCCCATTGTACCACAAGAAGGCTCAAGAGGACGTAGTAAATTTTCTTCATATGTATTAGGTTAAACAAAATGGGGTTGAGGAGGGGGTACTTGTCTGAGATAGGGTGTTTCCCACAAAGACCTAGCAGCGTTAATAAATACAAATATCGTGCTCGATGTAAAACAATTTGCGGGTAAGGGAACAGCCTACACACCGAAATAGCTAAATGCAGGGATTTGTTTAAAAAAAGTATTTAAAGAACGGTTTTTGAAGGGCGTAGAATAGACATAAATGCTCCAATATGGGAATTTTACACGCTTTTACTCTTGAATCAGGACAATGACCATGAGCCGGTCGTGCAATAAAATGCAGCCTTTTGCTCTGTGTTTCTCCGCGTGCAAAAAATATCTGCCGTATATCCTACCTCTGTTGTGTTTCTTCTTCTTTTCTGTCTATCTTGTGTGGCAGAGTGGCAAAGCTGGTAGCGAAAGTTAGTATGTGTTTCGCTATGTTATTTGGTATAAATCGGCAAAGAATTAGGGGGCATCAAATCAAGAAAATATTTATATCCCATATCTCTTATTTTAACAAAATAAGCACGCATGAAAAAACAACCTACTTCGTACGAACTGCGCGTGATAGAAGAAATTCGCCGCGAAATACCGAAAAGTCCCAAGGGATTATTTGCCAACCTGATGGGCAATGTGAACCACTCGTTGCATCGAGCGGCGAGTTGGCTTGGTAGCGTGCCGGGTCTCGAAAAAGTGCTTCAACAACTCCAAGAAATGACCACGCAGGCATTCCAGCATTGGCCCAATACAAGTCAAACGATTCAAGGTGTGATTACCTCTTATGCACGGGCGGGCTATCCCCAAATTCAGTCGGCCGAAGATGTGGGCAATCTTACCCTCAAAGAGGTAGAAGATGTGGTTGGGGCACTGCGCAAAAAGTATCAGTTGCTTGCCGAAGAAAATAGCGACGCGCACAAAGGGCAGGAGGCTTCGGATATTATCGCGTTGATTACGCTCAATCAGCAGGCTATCCAAGAATTTGCCACCGCATACGGCTTCGATATTGATTTGCAGCAAGAGCGTATCTTTGCGCTCAACATCATGGAATATGCCGCTGCCGACGACGAGGCAACCCGCGAAATGGTCTTGCAGCGCATGATACGCATGGCGCGCGACATCGCTTTGGGCGGGGCGGAGCGCACCTCCTCAAAAGCATCCTTTCTCGATACGCTCAAAGCCATGAGCAACTCGGTTACCATACGCCTGCTCAAGGCCAAAATCGGAGAAGTAATTCCGTTGAGTGGCGCAGTTATTGGCGGGGGCTTCAATGCGTATTTTACGCACGAAGTATGCGATATAGCGCAGCTTGTTTATCGAAAGCGTTTTTTGTTAGAAAAATACGGAGAAGATATCTTTGAATTCACCGAGGGAACACCTTTAGAAAGCGACGAAGACTCTTCTTTATAACAAAGAGCTTCATGGAAGAAAAGAGCTTTGTACGCAAGGCGATGCGTTTGCGCCGCGATACCTTACCTGCCCCAGCACGGATACTGCGTTCCCAACAACTCATGCAAAAAATAGCTGCTTTTTGCTCGGCACGCTCGGTGCGCGTACTGCATACGTACTTGCCGCTGGGAAGCGAGCCAGATACTACGTTGCTCGTTACGCACGCACTAAGTGAAAAAATAAGAGTTATTGTCCCGGAAACTTTGCCTCACCGCCAGCTACAACACCGCGTACTTACTTCGCTCGACGAGTTGGCAGAAGGCCGCTACCACACGCGTTATCCTCCTACGGGTGCTTTATACGAAGGCCCGCTCGACCTCATTATCGTGCCCGGTCTTGCCTTCGATGCACAAAATTATCGGCTTGGCTACGGAGGAGGGTACTACGACGCATTTCTCGCCGCGCATCCCGAAGCCTACAAAATGGGCGTAGGCTTCGATTTTCAGCAAGTGGCTACGATTCCTACCGAGTCGCACGATGCGCAACTCGATGCCGTTTGGTTGGCATAAGCCGTGCACAACCCAAAGGAACAGAATAGAGCACGCTAGTACAATTCCCGCACCCAGTCAACCCAGCGTTGCAAAATAAACTTACTTCCTTTTTTATGAATAGCATTGCGCTCATCGTCCGACTCGTGGATGGCTTCCGTGCGAATGTATTCTGTAAATTTATAGGCTTCTTGTACGGGTAGGTTGAGGTGGTCAAGCACGTGTACGAGAATTTCTACGTTCGACTGAATATCGTCCGAAACGACCACATTTGCCCCATGGTCTTCCAAGTATTTGGCATCAAAGGCGTTGTATGTGCGCGTGATGATATATACCGTTGAGTTTACGTGCCGAATTGCCGACAAACACATGTCCATGTCGCGCAGGGTGTTTGATGCTATCACTACCAAGTCGCAGGTATCAATATGGGCGTGAAGGAGCACCTCTTCGTTGGAAGCATCGCCGTAGATGATAGGTTCCCCGCGCTTGTATTCTTTTTCAACCACTTCGGGGTCTTGCTCAATAATTACGTACGGAATCTTCATCTCCTTTGCTCCGTAGGCTATACTATGCGTTGTTAAATTACTGCCAATGATAACGATATGACCTGTCAGGCCTTTGGTTTCTATGTTGTAGTCTTGGGCATGTTCTGGCGTTCCTTCTATCCAATTTCGGATAGGAGATGGCACAAAATGGCTCGAGCTGAGCCAGTTTAGGATAGGGTTGGTATAATAAATGAGTACTGGCGAAAGAATCATGGTAAACACAGCGACTGGCGTGAAATACTCGGCGAGTTCTACGGCCATGATGCCGTTTTTTTCCCCTACGCGTGCGAGAATGAAGGAAAACTCGCCCAACTGCGAGACGGCAATCGCCACGCTAATGGCCACGCGGGGGCTGCGATTGAGCATGAAAGCTACGCCCAGTGCGATGGCCCCCTTCATGAAAATAACCAAGAAGGTAAAGGCGAGCACAAGTAGCCAGTTTTCGCGTAGGAAATATAGATTTAACATAAGTCCTACGGAAATAAAAAAGATACTCGTGAAGAGTTCTTTAAAGTAAATGACTGCCCCTACCACTTGGTGGCTATATTTCGACTCGGAAATAATTAGTCCGGCTAAAAATGCACCTAGTTCTAAGGAAAGCCCGATTTGGTCGGTGATAAATGCAATGATGAAACAGATACATACCACACTGACCACAAAAAGGTCTTTGCTTTGGGCCTTCACAATCTGGAAAAGCACGAAGGGCATAATAAACCGCGCAAGGGCAAACACAAAGGCAACAAGTACGCCGAGTTTCAAAATCAAAAAGGCAATTTCGCTGGCGAGTACCTCCATTTCGCCGCCCATCAAAATAGGAATGATGAGCATCATGGGCACGACGGCAATATCCTGAAAGAGCAAAATAGCGAGCGTAATTTGCCCGTAAGGCTTGTTAATATCCCCACTTTCTTGCAAAAGTTTCAGTACGATGGCTGTACTACTGAGCGTAAAGAGAAAGCCCACAAAGAGTGCTATGGGAAACCATTCGTAATAAAAATATCCGCATAAGGCGAATATAAATACGGTAACGAGGACTTGCAGTGTACCCCCAACAAGCACTGGCTTTTTAAGGCGTACAATGTTGGAAATAGAAAACTCAAGACCAATCGTGAACATGAGCAAAATTACGCCAATCTCGGCGAGAATATTTACCTCATCTTCAGGAGGGGTAATGTACTTAGGAATCGTCTCGTAGAGTGGTGCCGCCCAGTCGGCAGGTAGAAAGCCGAGCAGGGCGTGTAGGTTCAGACCGGTTACGCCGGAAATCGCACCTGCTAACAAAAATCCAATTACAGAGGGTAATTTGAGCCGCCGCACAATGAGAATGAAAAAAATAGAGATGACGAGCACAATGAGTAAGGAGGTAATCAGCGGTGTGTGCACGTTTAAGAGTATCATAGGGCGGATAGCTTGGTGGTAGGTAGTACAAGTAAGTGGGCGAGGAAAGTTTGAAAGGTTGTCTGCTACTGCAACATGGGGTAAAAATAGGCAAACAATCCTACTAAGCAAAGTTTTGAAATGTGGAAAGCGAAGTTTTCTCGATTTGTTAAAAACACGCCTTATCAAGGCAATACGGAAGCAATCATTTTTTACAACTAGCCGATTGACGTTCTTTGCTCACCCAAAAACATAAAAAAGTTATGCGCCTGAGCAGGGAAACGATTCGGAAAGTGCAAGAAACTGCTGACATAGTAGAAGTAGTAGAGGATTTCCTATCCCTCAAAAAAAGTGGGCAGAACTGGGTGGCACTTTCTCCTTTTTCTAACGAAAAAACGCCCTCGTTTTTCGTAGTGCCTTCCAAGAATATCTTCAAAGATTTTAGCTCGGGCAAAGGCGGCGACGCTATCACGTTCATCAAAGAAATAGAGGGGCTGGGCTTTCTGGAGGCCGTAAAATACCTGGCCAAAAAGTACAGCATCGAAATAGAAGAGGAGGAAAGCACCGACGAAGCTAAGCAGGAACAGAGCCGCAAAGAAAGTCTGTATATTGTCTTAAACTTTGCCCAAACATTCTTCCAACACGCTTTGCTGCAATCGGAAGAGGGCAAGTCGGTGGGGTTGAGCTATTTCAAAGAACGAGGGATTCACGCCAAATCTATCGAAACATTTGGGCTAGGATATAGCT
>CAYUJH010000042.1:0-5926 GCA_964444995.1 uncultured Roseobacteraceae bacterium
CGAAAGTACGTTCTGAATGTTACCCCCTCGAAAAATGGCCGTATTCATCCGAACGCCGTCCACAGCATACAGCAGGCGGTTGGTGGCAAAGCCGCGAATCATGGGGCTGCCTCCTCCTTGTTGGCTTTTTTGGATATAGACCTTACCGGAAATACTAAGCATATCGGCGGCGGTTTGTGGGTTTTGTAGTTCGATGTCTTTCGGCGTAACAGCCGTGATTTTCACAGGAACATCGCCAGCGACTTGTTGCCAGCGAGTGGCGGCTACAACTACCTCGTCTATGCGTAACAACGCAGCCTGCAGCCCCAGCCGAAAGTTTGCAGCGGCCAATGCCTGATACGATATTTCTACCGATTTGTAGCCCAAAAAGCGCACAACAATTTTTGGGGCATTTTCAAAGGCGCGTAGATCGACTTTCCCTTGCTCATTGGTAATGGCAAAGGCGCGGGGCGCACTGCTCGACAGGGTAACGGCGGCAAGAGGTTCTTGGCTGCTCGCATCGTACACAAATAGCTCCTGCGCCCATCCGCACGAAACAAAAAAGGTACATGACAAACTAAAAATATATTTTTTCATTGACGAAAATTGTTTTTTTACTAAATAAATAACATGATTTATATGATTTGAGGACTGGCAGAGTTTGAGTATCCCAAACCACCTCTTTTGGGGTGTTGCATAGAAGGATACTCCCTTATTTTTGGCTTTTTCAGCAAAAAATAACAAGCTACTTATGCTTTGACATAAGGAAATACACGCTCATACGCACGAAGTATAGCGTACTGCGCGGTACGGAGTGAGAACCTTACTTTAAAAAAGCTCTATGTGAAGAGAGTTTGGGGAGGAGGGGTGTGCGGGGGGGGAGCTGACGCAGCGTACCACATTTCCACCCATGTAGAAATAGCCTGTAAGGTACGTGTTACGGTCTCTTGCATACCAGAAGGAATGTGGGCGTTGGGGTGGAAAAAAAGCGTTTTGAGGAAGTTAAAAAAGCGGAGGTTTTGCTCTTGCAGCGGTGTTTCGTGCCCCATGTTTCGGGCAACCCATACGCGGAGTTCCTGTTGGGCAGCCGATTCTTTCGCATCGTGCCAGCACCAAAGATGTATGTAGCCCGCTACGGTGTCGGCGCGTACTACGTCGTACATTTGCGCCTGATACTCAAACTCTTGGGCGTGTTCCCAGCGTACTGCAGTGGCAATTTTGCTTTCTTGGAAAGAAAAATAGGTGAGCGCGGCGGCGGGGAGCTGTTGCAAAAAGGCGTGCTTGACCTGTTTTTTTGCGGAATAGCGTTGGTATTGCAAAAAAGCGTACTGCCCTCCTAAAGGAAGTAAAAATGCAACAATAAGCGATATGGAGAGGAACTGTTTTTGCAAAGGATGAAAAAATCGGTAGAAACACCACGGTAAAAAAGAGAAAGCGCAACGAGACGTATGTATAGCCGACTCGCTGCGCTTTTGTATTAAAAATTGGGAGAAAGCAGGTACTTTCCGTAGAAATCGTCAATGGTTTGCACAGCGGCTTCGGGGGTATCTACGATACTAACAAGGTCGAGGTCTTCCGGGCTAATGTTGTGCTCTTTTTTGAGAACTACTTCCTTAATCCAATCGAGCAGGCCTTCCCAAAAACTGCTGCCGTACAACACAATGGGGAAGCGACCTATTTTTTTGGTTTGGATAAGCGTGTAGGCTTCAAACAGTTCGTCGAGCGTGCCCAAGCCACCGGGCATCACGATAAAGCCCTGCGAGTACTTCACAAACATCACCTTGCGGACGAAAAAATAGTCGAAGTTGATGAGTTTGTCGGTATCAATGTACGGGTTGCTGTGCTGTTCGAAGGGTAATTCGATATTAAGGCCTACCGATTTTCCTCGTTCGCGCCGCGCACCCTTGTTGCCAGCCTCCATGATGCCCGGGCCGCCGCCGGTAATTACGCCGTATCCATGTTGTACCAATTTTGCGGCAATTTCTTCAGCAGCTTTGTAGTAAGGATTATCTTTCGGCGTGCGTGCTGAGCCAAAGATAGACACGCAGGGCCCTATTCTTGCGAGTTTTTCAAACCCTTCCACAAATTCGGCCATTACCTTGAAAATGACCCACGAGTTGGCACTTTTTATCTCATTCCAGTCGCGCTCTTTGAACGCATTGATGATTTTTTCTTCTTCGTTCATATCGTATTAAGGATTTAGTAGTGTAGGATATTTTCTAGGCTTTCTGAGGCGCGGAAAGATGTAAAAAACGACGTAGCCATACGGCTGAAAGAACGGCAAATGCCCCAAGCCCAAGCCCTAGAGGTAAGGCGAATGGCTGCGCTTGGAACACCCAATAAGCTAAAACAGACAGCAGGAACAGGCGCGCATATTCGGCAACAAACGCCCATTTACGCGCGTCGAACAGCCCTCCTTGTGCTCCTACACTTAACAGAATATAGCTTACCACAGCAACTTGATGCGCGAACGAAAGCCCGCCTGTATTGAACATAAAAATGGCCGTACCGGCGAGGGTAAGCACATATTGCACGAGTAGGTAGTAGTTTAGCCCTAGCGGAATGTGTTGCTCGTATTTTATGGCCGTGTCGCGCTGTACGTCGGGAATGGGGCGCATGCCGCCATACTCGGCAGGCAGCCAGCCGGGTTTATAAAACAATACTTTTAGCTTATTTTCCAATCCTTGCACGCGGGTAACATCTTTCCATAAACTTTTTAAGGGGATGAAATGCGCATACACAGGGTTCCATGTATTTATAGGTGTAGTAACGCCGTACACTGGCCGTTCCTCTTCTTCTTTAAATGTACCGAACAGGCGGTCCCAGACGATGAGCGTTCCCCCGTGGTTCTTGTCAATGTACTTAGGATTGCGACCGTGGTGCACGCGGTGGTGCGAAGGCGTATTGAATACCCACTCAAACCAGCGAGGTAGTTTGTTAATAGCTTCGGTATGTATCCAGAATTGGTACAGCAAATTGAGCGCACTTGCCAAGATAAACCATTCGGTTTTGAATCCTACGAGCGCAAGAGGCAAATAAAAGTAAAACGTCCAGACCTTTTGTAGTGCACCTTGCCGCAGAGCGACCGAGAGGTTGTACTCTTCGCTCTGATGATGCACGGAGTGGCCGGTCCAGAACAGATTGACCTCGTGGCTTACGCGGTGCGCCCAGTAGTAAAAGAAGTCTTGCCCAATGAAGCACAGCAGTATCCAGTACCAAGCGTCGGGCAGGTCGAAAAACCGAAAGTAGGTCCAGGTAACGTGGTAAGCGGCAATGGTAAATACTTTAGCGAACAAGCCAGTAAGCTGCTCGGTGATGCCGCAACTGATGTTGGCAAAAGCATCGTTGAGGCGATAATAGCTCTGGTGCTGGATTCTCCCATAAAGTAACTCAACTAAAATGAGTAGAAAAAAAATGGGAATGGCTAGTACGATAGGATTTGCGTCCATAGCGATATGTGTTGTAATAAGGTTGGTTGTGCAGTGAAAAATACCGTAATACTCAAAGTTACAGCATTTCCGTATTTCTTGGAAATGCGGGATATAAAAAGATGACAAAACTCATGGTATTAGCCTGTCAAAACTCATCGTTTTTCTCTTGAAAGAGTGCGTACCTTTAAGACAGTAAAGCAGACCAGATTGCAGCGTACGGTCAAACGTAGTTTAATCTGCTTTCTGCTGCTTATAACTCACCAATAAACACCTAAAACTATGGAAACGCTGCTTGCCACCCTCGGAACCTTCGGTACGGCACTTGTTTTTTTTGCCTTACTCGCCCTCACAATCATCGGTTTTCGGCGCGTACTCGTACACCGCCCGGTAGCAGTACCGCAGCCCGACTCTCCCTTGCTCAAAAAATATCCCGACGTAGATGCGAATACCTACCACGGGCTGATTGCCAAAATAAGCCTCGCACTCAGTTTGGCTATTGTACTCAGCGTCATGGAGTTTCCTAGCCGCCCCAACGACAGCCTTGTAGTGCTTACTAGCGAAAACCGCGACCTGCTCGATGAGATGCAAGATGTGCCTATCACCGAGCAACCCCCGCCGCCGCCTCCCGACCTGCGTGAAATACGTGGCGCAGAGATTATCGTTGTGCAAGACAACGAACTTATCGAAGAAGAAATAAAGGTTATTTTCGATACAGAATTTGCCGAAGACCTTGCCATTGCAGCACCTATGCCCGGCGCACCGGTTGAAATTGCCACTGAAGAAGAGGAAGAAGAGGCAACAGACGAAATCTATACGATTGTAGAAGAACCAGCGATGCCGCAAGGGGGGTACGAAACTTTTTACGCCTTCGTGCAGCAGGAACTTCACTACCCTGCGCGCGCACTTCACGCCCGCATACAAGGCAAAGTATTCGTAGGATTTGTGATAGATAAAAACGGAAAGATTACCGATGTAAAAGCGGTGCGAGGCATTGGTGGTGGCTGCGACGAGGAAGCCGTGCGCGTAGTACAACAAGCACCTGCTTGGATACCCGCCCGCCAACGCGGCATGAAAGTTAGGCAACACATTGTCTTGCCTATCCACTTCAAACTCGCCGACTAAAGTCATGCACCTGCTCACAGAATGCGTACAATCTTGCGATTGTGCGCATTTTTTTTTATCTTAGTGCATTGGCTTCTTCGAACAGCGGAAAAAAGAAATCCAAAGCAACCATCCTAACTAATTTATTCTTAATACTTATGGCGATTACCTCACTTAGTCAGTTAGACTTGAACAAGACTTATACGTATGCCGAATACCTTACATGGCAATTCGACCAGTTTGTGGAACTCATCCGAGGGAAGGTATTCCCTATGTCGGCACCTAAGCGCAAGCATCAGGACGTATCGAGCTACTTACACACTGAACTTGGGCTTTTTATGCGCAATTCTCGTGTATCGGTCTGCAAACTTTACGCGGCACCCTTCGATGTGCGTTTGCTGAAAAATCCGGAGGGGGCTACCGAACGCGAGATTTACAGCGTGGTACAGCCCGATTTGTGCATCGTCTGCGACCTTGCCAAGCTCGACGAACGGGGCTGTGTGGGAGCACCTGACTTTATCGTTGAAATTCTTTCGCCGGGTACTAAAAAGAAAGATTTGCAAGATAAGTTTAACCTCTACGAAGAAAATGGGGTGCAGGAATATTGGATAGTTTCGCCCGACGAAAAAATCGTGCAGCGTTTTTTCCTTGAACAAGACCGCTACCAATTCAAAGGCTTTTTTCTCGAAGAGGATACCATAAGTAGCCTGCTCTTCCCCGATTTGGTGATTGATTTAGCAAAGGTATTTGCCGACCTAGACCTTCCCTCTTCTTCGCCTACTCTAACGTAAACCTACGTACTCCTAGTTATATCGGGACGCCGAAAAAGAACATAAAAAAAGCCCCACTGCGCAGTGGGGCTTTTTTTGCAAAGGCAGCAAACAAAGTGCTACTCAATCACCTTGAAAATACGCTCCCAGCGAATGCGCTGAAAGAGGTTTTTTTCAGGGTCGTCCGATATGGAAAACCATACGAGCACGCCTTTTCCCAAGATGTGGTCTTCGGGCACAAAGCCCCAGATACGCGAATCTTGCGAGTTGTGGCGGTTGTCGCCCATCATGAAATAATAATTTTGTTGGAAGGTATATTCTTTTACTTCGCTGCCGTCAATCGTGAGCACGCCTTCTTTAATAGCGGCTTCTTTGTGCCCCTCGTACAGACGGATGAGGTCGCCGTATAAGCCGAGCGTTTCTGGTGTAATGCTAATGCTTTCACCTTTTTTGGGTACTTGTAGTGGACCAAAGTTATCGAGGCTCCAATCGTAGCCTTCGGCATTGGGGAACACGCGGTCCGATTCCACGCCACGCTCGTATTTTGCTTCTATAACACTTTCCACAAAGTTGAGTTCCTTGAGTTGCTCGGCTACCGCAGGGCTGGCGTGTACGCTATACACACCGTTATTCACCTCGCGTACT
>CAYUJH010000042.1:5936-10592 GCA_964444995.1 uncultured Roseobacteraceae bacterium
TCGCGCATATTAATGTCGTAACTTTTGAAGACGCGGTCGTTGATTTTCACGCGCTCTTTCGTGGTAACAAAGAAGTTTGTTTGCAACTTTTCAGGGTTTTCCAAGGGGGTTCCGTTGATATGCACCTGCTTGTTGCGAATTTCGAGTTGGTCGCCAGGGATAGCCACACATCGCTTGATGTAGTTGGTTTTTAAATCCACAGGATGCTCAAATTCAGGTGGATAGTTAAAAACGACTACGTCGTTGTTTTTGATAGAGGTGAAGCCCGGCAAACGGTATTGGGGTAGCTGAATCCAGTCCACGTAAGAAGGCAAGGACGTACCCCAAAGGGTTTGGTGCGTGAGCGGCATCTGAAGGGGCGTTTTGGGTGTTCTCGCGCCGTAATGTACCTTACTCACAAACAAAAAGTCGCCCACTAAGAGCGATTTTTCCATAGAAGGCGTGGGGATTGTGAAGGCCTCGATGAGTATCCAGCGAATGATAGAGGCGGCAATAACGGCAAATACTATGGCATCTATCCATTCGCGCAACCAGCTTTTTTTCTTTTTTTCTTTTTTATTCCCTGTGAAAGTGTTCGATTTCATACGTGTTAGAGCTATGCGTAAAAAATGTTATGCAAATAAGTGTGTATGTGAAGTTTGCGCGAAAATCGCGTGCGCGTAGGCGTTCGTTGTGGCAAAGTACGTACTTCGGCGGTGTTTCAGTCTGCTTTTTTGATAAAAGGTGTGTAAAAGATTCCGAAACAGTTTGAAATAGATATATATTATCATGGCATTAACAAGTCGCACATGGTGAACACGCCTACTTTTCCGATAAGCCACTCGGCAGCAAGTACTGCGCCGAGTGCAAAGCCAGTGCGGTTGTGTGCCCTGTGTTCGAGCGTGAGCGTATCCACATCGGAGGTGTAGCGGACTACGTGCGTGCCGGGCACTTGCCCTTCTCGGAACGAGCGGATAGGGAGTGCACCGGGCGAAGGGGGAGCGGTGGGCGTAACCTCTTGCCAATGCGTTAGTGCAGGGTGGTGCGCCAAGATACCTTCGGCAAGTGTGATTGCCGTGCCGCTAGGGGCATCTTTTTTTTCGGTGTGATGCGTTTCTTCCATCTCGATGTGGTAGCCTTCCCCATGTTGGCCCATAAGCTTGGCGAGGTGCTCGTTGAGCATAAAAAACAAATTTACCCCGATACTGAAGTTGGAGGCATAGAAAAAACTACCGCCTTTTTCTTGGCAGGAGGCGTTCAGTGCGTCGAGGTGTGTGCCCCAGCCAGTCGTTCCGCTCACTACGGGCAGCCCGCGGTTTATGCACGCCGATACATTGGCAAAGGCCGCCGACGGCTCGGTGAACTCAATGGCTACATCGGGCAGGGGTGCAGTGAGCGCGTTAATTTGCTTGGCGGCATCTTCCGAAAAAATGCCAGCTACGGTATGCCCACGCGACAGAGCGAGTTGCTCGATAGCTTTTCCCATTTTTCCGTAGCCAAGTAGTAAAATATTCATGTATAGGAGGTATGTTTTCAATGAAGATAGAGCGGCGAAGGGTTTAATGTCTTTGCCTTAGCGAAGTGTAAGCGCAACGGATAGTCCCGGCGCAAAGCGCAGCGAACTTAGCGGAAGCAGCGAGGGAACGGCTTGCACACTTGGCGAAATCGAGAGGGCGAGGTTATCGCTTACATCGAAGCGATTGAGATGCGCATCTACGGAGGCATCGGCTAAGACAAGCCCATACGCTAAGGCCGACATGATGATGTAGTAGTCGCGGTCGCGGCGCATTTTATCGCGGCGGCGGCGTAGGTTTTCTTCCGAAAAAAATAAAAAGCGCACAGATACTTGCGTATCTGAGTTGCCGTCGGTGAGGAAAAAGAGGTTGTCGCGTGCGTCAATATATTCGTTGTGGAACAGGTTGACGGTGTAGCCCAACGTGCCGAGCAGTCCCCATACGAGCGGTGCTTTCCATGCTTTTTTGTTGTATATCTGGCCTGCGCCAGGTAGCGCGGCGGAAAGCAAGGCGGCGCGAGAAGGGTCGCCAAGACGTTTTTTAATAACCGTCAACGGTACGCGCTCAGGACGTGGAGCTTTCATACGTTTCGATAGCCACACGTGCTCGTGCGCAGGGAAGCTATCGGGCAGGGTGCGAAGCCTGAGCGCGCCTAAAAGTACTTCTTCGGCGCGAATGAGTTCCTTTTTTTCTGTGCCTACGCTATCGGGCAGTGTAGTTTCCTTCTCCTTTTTTTCTGTGGGAACTTCTTGTGCCATACAGATCTGCCAGCTCGCACAGCAGACCGCCAGCAGAAGCAGCCGACGGAGCGAATAGCGACGATAAACAACCAAGTGTTGCATAATAGACCAACGATGTATTTGAAAGGGATGCAAGCTAGGTAAAGTTAACGCTCAATGAGTTCCAAAATACGGTTTAAATCTTCTTGCGAGTGGAAGGGTATTTTGATTTCCCCTTTGTCTTTTCCCGATGTTTTTAGCTCTACTTTTGTGCCTAAAAAAGAGGATAAATTTTCTTGAACGCGCTTGTAGGCAGGGTTTAATGCTGTAGGGCTTGGTACAGCGGCTTTGTTTGGGGTGGTTTCTGGGTTCAAAATGGCGCGTACAATTTCCTCTACTTTGCGCACGGAAAGTTGTTCGTTCAAAATACGGTCGAGCAGGGCGAGCTGGTCAGTTACGTCGGGTAGGTTGGCGAGTTCTTTGGCGTGGCCAATGCCGAGGCGGTTGTCGCGGATGGCACTTTGCACGGCGGGGGGGAGTTTCAGAATGCGCAAGTAATTAGTTACCGTAGAGCGTTTTTTGCCAACGCGCTTGCCCAAGTCTTCTTGGCGCAGGTCGCACTCGGTGATGAGGCGTTGGTAGCTCAGGGCAATCTCCATGGCGTTGAGGTCTTCGCGCTGAATGTTTTCAATGAGTGCCATTTCGCGCATTTGCTGGTCGTCTGCCGTGCGGATATACGCCGGAATACTCTCTAGCTCGGCAAGTTCGGCAGCGCGTTTGCGACGTTCGCCCGACACGAGTTGGTACTTTCCTTCGCTCAGCTTGCGAACGGTGATGGGCTGTATGATCCCATGGATACGAATGGACTCGGCGAGTTCTTCGAGCGCCTCTTTTTCAAATTCGGTACGAGGTTGGTAGGGGTTGGCTTCGATGTGCGTGAGCGGAATTTCCGAAAAAATTTTACTTTCTGCGTACACATTGGTGCTCGGTTCGGCATCGCTAAGTAGCGAGCCGAGTCCTTTGCCGAGGCCTCTTTTTTGAAGTTTAACCATGAAAAGACGTTATTTTTTGAGTGCGTTTTTATCTAAAATTTCTTGTGCGAGGTTGATATAGCTCACGGCGCCCTTGCTTTCCGCGTCGTAAGCAATGACGGGAAGCCCGTAGCCCGGCGACTCGCTCAGGCGGATGTTGCGCGGGATAATGGTCTTGAAAACCATTTGCGAGAAATGCTTTTGCACATCTTCAATCACTTGGTTGGAAAGGCGCAGGCGCACATCGTACATAGTGAGCAGAATCCCCTCAATAAGCAGGGCAGGGTTGAGCCGCGACTGTATGATTTTGATAGTACTTAGCAACTTACCCAAGCCTTCGAGGGCGTAGTATTCGCATTGTACGGGGATAAGCACCGAGTCGGCCGCCGTGAGCGCATTTACCGTGATGAGTCCGAGCGAGGGCGAGCAGTCTATGATGATAAAGTCGTACTCATCTTTTATCGCAGCGAGTGCACTGCGCATCCGCTCTTCTCGGTTTTCAATATTAATCATCTCCACCTCTGCGCCTACAAGGTCAATGTGCGAGGGAATTACGTCGAGGTAGTCGTACGCACTTTCTACGATTACTTCGCGCACAGGCACGTCGTCCACCATGCACTGGTAGATATTCTTGCGCACTTCTTTGGCATTCATGCCGATACCAGAAGTGGCGTTGGCTTGTGGGTCAGCATCTACGATGAGCGTCTTGTACTCCAATGCGGCGAAACTTGCTGCCAAATTTACGGTAGTAGTAGTTTTACCTACGCCGCCTTTTTGGTTTGCAATAGCAATAATTTTCCCCATATAGTTTTAACGGTTTAGCCTAAGTTTGTGAAAAGAAATGTACGTTGCGAACTCGAAATGAAGTGCTTTCAGCGGGCAAAGTAAACAAGCAATTTGGTTTTATTGACCGATACCACATTAATTTTTCGGGTAGGCAGGCAGAACGTTTGGTAAGTAACACACACAACGCCCCGATGTCTGCCCTATTCTGCCTGCTTAGGGTTTCGGTACGGGTTAATTTTTTTTGCCCAGCCCGCCGAATACGTCCTTGAGTAAGTCTGTTACCTGATGCACTGGGTTTTTCCGAATTTTTTGTTCTTCTTCGCCCACTTTTATAAACACGCCGTTCAAGGCGCGTTGGGTAACGTACGTCGCCAAGTCAGGCTCGGCAGGAGCATCTAGGTTCATCAGCGCACGAATAGGCGTTCGGCGTATATCATTATAGGTATTGACAAACTTGCCCCACAGTTCGTTGGTGCTTTGGTTGCCAAGTAGTTTTTTATCGAGCGAGGTTTGGATAGACGGTTTGAAGACTTCGGTCAGTGGGTCGAAGGTGCGCGAACGGAGGTAGGCGGTGGCGGCAGTATCCGTACCGGCCAAAATATTGAGTGCCTCTGGGATAGAAATCGT
>CAYUJH010000043.1:0-1699 GCA_964444995.1 uncultured Roseobacteraceae bacterium
GAGATAGATTTTTTGAAATTGGTTGCGACGTGTGAAAATCCTATTGAAGCAGGGCGACATATGGCGGAAACACCTATAGATTTGATGTTTCTCGATATTCAGATGCCCAAAATTAATGGCATTGATTTCCTGAAAACGTTACAAAACCCGCCTATCGTAATTCTCACAACGGCGTTTCCTACGTACGCGCTCGAAGGCTATCAACTCGATGTGCTCGACTACCTGCTCAAGCCTATCACCTTTCATCGCTTTTTCAAATCAGCGTGTAAGGCATACGATTACTTTCAGCTCCTGCAGCATACCGAACAGGCTAATAGCCGTATGGAAGATACCTATTTTTTCATAAAATCTGAACATAAGTTCGAAAAAATACACATGCAAGATATTTTATATATCGAAGGCACTCAAAATTATGTTACAATACACACAAATAATGGGAAATTTATGACCTTGATTACCTTAAAAAGTGTAGAAGAAAAATTGACTAAAAAAGATTTTTTGCGCGTACATAAATCATATATTGTGGCTATCGACAAAGTGAGCGGTATGGAAGGAAACGAACTGCTACTCAATCACCTTCGCCTGCCGGTCGGGCGGCAATACAAAGAACAGGTGATGGAGCAGATTATTTACCGAAACCTTTGGAAACGATAGTCAACATGTATGAATATGTTTAAGACCCTGTTGATAAATTATACGTTACTGACAAGTATACCAAGATTCACCTGATTTAAGGAGTAAAATGATTTGATTTGCTTGATTTTGAATGATGTATGAGACCAAAATTTCACAAACCTCGTGCGCTTCGGTATAGTATTTTACTTATTTTGCAACACTTTTTTGCTGAAAATAGTAGCATTATTAACATGAAAAAAGTGTTAGCGTTGCAAACTGCTTTTGTTTTTACCGTTTAATGCAAAGCCAATACAAAGGAATACCAAGCGCAGGGCGACCCTGCGCTTAGTATCCACTTCCCTTCCCCCGCCTTAACGCGCTGCGCGACTGTAACGCACCTTGCCGCCTACTACGGTGTGGGCTATTTCGGTACGGAGCAGTGCGCTATCGGGCACGGTCATGATGTCCTGCGAAAAGACGGTAAAATCGGCGAGTTTACCCACCTCAATCGAGCCTTTTTCGCGCTCGGCAAATTCGCCGTAGGCCGCATCGAGCGTGTAGGAGCGCAGTGCTTCTTCGCGGCTCATTTTTTGGTCGGGTTCGTAGCCGCCTTCGGGCTTGCCTTGCAGAGTTTGGCGCGTTACCGACGCATAAAAACTCGCTACGGCACTCACCGGCTCTACGGGCGCATCGGTACCGTTGATAATTTTTGCACCGCTATCGAGGAGTTTTTTCCAGACGTATGCTCCTTCTTTAATACGCGAAAGACCTAGCCGAAACACAGCCCACGGGCGGTCGGAACTCATGTGGATGGCCTGCATGGAGGCAATGACCCCCAGTTCGGCAAAGCGCGGAATGTCGGCTTCGCTGAGGTGCTGCGCGTGCTCGATGCGGAAGCGGTGGTCGTTGACGGCCGCCGGATTGGCTTGGAAGGCAGCTTGGTACATGTTAAGTACCTCGCGGTTGGCACGGTCGCCGATAGCGTGCGAACAGACTTGGAAACCGCTCGCAAGGCTCTGTTCAGTAACCCATTTCATGTAGTCGAGCGGAGTAGTTTCGTGGCCGGTGTGGCCGGGTAAGTCGC
>CAYUJH010000043.1:1709-7926 GCA_964444995.1 uncultured Roseobacteraceae bacterium
CCCCGCGAGCCTAGCGCACCGTCGGTGTAGAGTTTAACCGAGCGGATGGTCAGCGGGCGGTCGGGCGTGCCGTAGAGCGGTCCTTTTTCGAACCAAGCCTGTAAAAATTCGCGGTTCCGGCTGCTCAACATGGCATATAAGCGAATATACAGCGTGCCCTCGTCGGCAAACTCCTCGAAGGTAGCAATATCGAGCGCATTTGCCCCTGCATCGTGGAAGCTAGTGATACCATTTTCTAGGCATTCCTGAATAGCGGCGGCAAAGGCACGGCGGTGGCTGTCTGCATTGTTAGGCGGAATATGTTTGCTAATCAGGTCTTGCGCCATTTCGTTGAAAATGCCCGTAGGGTTTCCCATCTCATCGCGGATAATTTCGCCGCCGGGTACTTCTTCCTGCTGCATATTTTCTGGGTCGAGCAATGCAACGCCGGCAATTTCCATCGCTTTGGCATTGGCAATCGCTGCGTGCCCGCTCGCGTGCTTGAGGTACACCGGGTTATTGGGCGAAACTGCGCTCAAGGCCTCGTGTGTCTGAAAGCCCTTGACCATTTTTTCGGGCAAAGAGTCCCACTTACTTTGGTGCCAGCCGCGTCCCAGAATCCACTCGCCGGGCTTGGCCGTTTCCACAGCTTCGGCCACTCGCTCAATCATTTGCTCATAACTCGTAGTGTTGAGCAGGTCGAGCTGAATGCGGTTATAGCCCATTCCCATGATATGGGCATGACTTTCGATGAACCCCGGTGTCATTGTATTTCCCTGTAAGTCAAGTACTTCGGTGGCTTCTCCAATACCTGCCTTAGCAAGTTCGGCACTTCCAACAAAGGCAATTTTGCCATCTTTTACCGCCACAGCCTCGGCAGTAGGTTGGGTAGGGTCGAGCGTGTAAATGTTGCCATTATGTACGACCATATCGTAATATATCTGTTCGCTAGCAGGGGTACAGGCAAATAGACTAAAAATTAGCAACAAAAAGAGTGTAGATAATTTTGACAGTTTCATGTGTGTTTGTACTTTTTCTAAATGATATAACATAAAAAATACGATGTATGCGTTGGCACAAATCGCCTAAAGGTATAAAACAAAAGTAGCAAAACGAAAGAGATGCCTAAGCTTTGCTCCACGTTGTGAGATTTGGTACGCACCAAGCACCTCCATACGGTCAAGATACGACGAAGCCCTTCGGCCTGCGGAGTGCAACATTTACCCTGACTGCACATCTTTGTTGAGCAGAGGGGGGCAGGCTACGAAAATTGCAAAACCTTTGCCCATACAGGGTGTTTTTGAAATGTGAAAAATTGATTTTCACTTAAAATATGCAGCGAAAAGTTCTTTTTTATCCCGTACATTTGTTTATGCGCTTTTGTATGCACAGCAGTACGTTGCAACGCCTCCCGCCAAACTCGCTTACCTTGCAGGAGCATGGGAGCGCAGCCGTTGGGTGCTTTCGTTTCGTTGGCTAGCAGACTGTGGCAGCCTTATTTCACACAATATTTCCAAAAACTACATCGTATCATGTCAAAAAAATTCACACGTAGAAATTGGCTAAAGGCAAGTACGCTCGGAATGGGCGCACTTACACTGGCCAGCACGCTTCCTTGGCAACCTGCTCTGGGCGCAGGCGGCATCGAAACATCCGACGCAATTGCCTACGCGCCCAATCTGCGCGAGCTAAAGCCGGATATGCACGTTTTAAACACACTAAAAGCGCGACTGAATGCCAACGAGAACCCCTACGGCCCGTCGCCGAAGGCGTTGGAGGCCTTGCGTGCGTTTGCCCACGAAGGCAACCGCTACTCGTGGATGCAATTGCGCGAACTTATTGATAAACTTGCTGAAAAAGAGGGTGTTACCAACAAACACGTCATGATGGGTCCCGGCTCGTCGGACTTGCTCGAAAAGACGGCGCTCGTGAATTTCATGGGCGGCGGAGGCAACATCGTGTCGGGCGACCCTCCGTACATGTCGATGGTAAGCGTGGCAAAAGCAGTGGGCGGCACGTGGAAACCAGTCAAACTGACTGCCGACTACCAACACGACCTAGCCGCCATGGAGGCCGCCGTAGATGCCAACACCAAAGTAGTCTATATCACCAACCCTAATAACCCCACCGGCACGGTTACCAACGCCGACGCGCTGCGCGGATTTTGCGAACGCGTTTCCAAGAAAACGCTCGTGTTCGTGGACGAGGCCTACATAGAACTATCGGACAATGGAATGAAAGACAGCATGGTTGGCTTAGTAGCCCAAGGGCATAACATCATGGTAGCTCGCACGTTTTCTAAGATACACGGCATGGCTGGCATCCGCGTAGGCTATGCGGTGGGCAATGAAGAGACGTTGGCAAAAATGCAGGCCATCACGCGTGGCGGCATGGGCATTGCGCGCCCTTCGATTGCTGCGGCGATGGCCAGCCTCGATGACCTCGAATTTCAGCAGATGAGCAAAGAGAAAATCGCTGAGGGGCGCAAATTTACCTGCGATTTTCTCGATAGCATGGGGCTGGCGTACATGCCCTCGCAAACCAACTTCGTGATTTTCCCGCTCGAAGGCATGGAAGGAAAAGCCTACATGGAAGCAATGCAGGCGAAGGGCGTAGGCTTGCGCGTGTTCGAGTTCTGGGACAAAACGTGGTCGCGCGTGAGCATCGGGACGATGGACGAAATGAAAATTTTCGCGGAAGCCCTCAAACAAACGATTGGCTAATTTTTCCGTGCAAAGCCTGTTAATATACAGGCTTTGCATGTCTTTTTCAACCAAAAATAACGTAGCTATCTCCTAATTTTTTCAGCCTCATGCCCATTGCGCTTCAAAAAACGCTCGCCTTCTTGCTCCTTATCGGAATAGGTTTACTCCTCCGAAAAAAAATAGCCAACAAAGACCAACTTCACAGCGCGAAAATGCTGATTTTGAGCGTGGCACTACCCGCGATGATTTTCGTGGCGCTGCTCAAAGCCGACGTACAGGCCGAACTCGTGTACCTGCCCCTGCTCGCTTTGTTGTTCAACTTTTTGTTGCTCCTGTTCTCCAAATACATTTTTGGTTTTATGGGGATTGATAAAGACAGTGCCACGGCGCGGACGCTGCTGCTGCTTTTTCCGTCGTTGGCGCCCGGTCTGTCGTGTTTCCCCTACGTGCTAGAGTACCTCGGCGAAGATATGCTCGCATGGGCGGCTCTTGCCGATGTGGGCAACAAGGTCTTCGTTCTCATTATTCTCTACATGCTCGCTATGCAGTGGTACTACCGCCGCAGGTTGCAGCCCAACACCGTGCGCGAAAGCAAGCTCAAGCAGCTTATCATGGCGTTGCTCAACGAGCCGGTAAACCTTGTTATACTCGCGGCATTGCTCATGGTAAGTTTAGGGCTGCACATAGACGCGCTCCCCGTGTTTGTGCAAGATGCCGTAGAGCGTTTGAGCGCCATGATGACCCCCTTAGTGCTCCTTTTTATTGGCTTGGCAGTTAGTGTGAAACGCACACAAATAGGCACGCTGCTAAGTCTGCTGTTTTGGCGTTCGGGGCTTACCTTCCTTTTGAGCGCAGGATTTATCTTGCTTTTGCCAGAAAGCACGCCCGTTGCCGTTTTGTTACTTGTAGTCGTTTTCCCACAAAGTTCGGTAAGTTTTTGGCCCTTTGCGCACATGTCGGCCGTGAGCGCGGCGGAGGAAAAAGATGGGCAGCACCGCCCCACCTTCGACCTCGATTTGGGCATTGCGCTCCTAGCCTTCTCGCTTCCCTTTTCTACCCTTGTGATTCTCGCGATTCTCTCGGCTGGTAACACCTTTGCTGCACCCATGCCACTTAGTTTGTTGGGTGGGGGGTTGCTGCTTGCCGGTGCACTGCCCATGTTGCGCAAGAAACGACAAAAAGGCCGCTTTTTGCGCAAAAAATCGCCTTCGGTAGCTGTGGCCGAAGAGGTATAAGCCGATAAAACTGCCCACGAGCTTTCCGCTTTACGTGAGAATCTTCTAAGTTTGCAGCCCTTTCTGTAAAAAATTTAGCAACCCACCTAATTTCTCACGACCGTATGGCACGCATACTCACGGGCATTCAAAGTTCGGGCAGACCGCATTTGGGCAATATTTTGGGGGCAATCGCGCCGGCGATTGAGATGTCGAAAGACCCCAACAACGAAGCATTTTTCTTCATTGCAGACCTGCACTCGCTCACGACCGTAAAGGATGCCGAACAACGCCGCCAAAATACCTACGCCGTAGCGGCAGCATGGCTCGCTTGCGGGTTCGACACCGAGCAAAACATGTTCTATCGGCAGTCGCGCATTCCGCAAGTTTGCGAGCTGATGTGGCACCTGAACTGCTTTACCCCCTACCCCATGTTGGCCAATGCGCACTCGTTCAAAGACAAGTCCGACCGCCTTGCCGATGTAAACGCAGGGTTATTTACCTACCCAGTACTTATGACGGCTGATATCTTGCTCTACGATGCCAACATAGTTCCTGTAGGCAAAGACCAAAGACAGCATCTCGAAATTTGCCGCGATTTGGCAAGTGCGTTTAACAACCGTTACGGCGACACGTTCGTAGTGCCCGAAGCGCGCATAGACGAGCAAACCATGATTATTCCGGGGACGGACGGGCAAAAAATGAGTAAGTCGTACGAGAATACGCTCGACGTGTTTTTGCCTGAAAAGGCACTTAAAAAGCAGGTAATGAGTATTGTTACCGACAGCACACCGCTCGAAGAACCCAAAAACCCAGATACGTGCAACGTGTTCGCCTTGTTCAAGCTGTTGGCTTCGGCGGAAGATACCGCAACCCTACGCGCCAAATACTTAGCCGGCAACTACGGATACGGGCACGCCAAAAAAGAACTACTCGACCTACTCCTGACACGGTTCAAAGAAGAGCGCGCTACCTACAACTACTACCTAGAAAATCTGTCCGAACTCGAGCAACGTCTCCAAACTGGAGAGCAAAAAGCGACCGATATCGCCAATGAAGTACTAAAACGGGTGCGTAAAAAGCTTGGATTTGCCTAAAACTTTCGCACTTTGCCCGGAGTTCAAAAAAAAATGCTATTTTTATACATTAAAATCAGACCTTACCTAGCCTAACGTTACAAAAGCATGAAATTCATTGTTTCTACCTCGTATCTTTTGAAGCATCTGAGCGCACTGAGCGGAGTGGTGCCTTCCAATCCTATCGTGCCCATTCTTGAGAACTTTTTGTTTGAAATAAGCAAAAATGAACTACAAGTTACCGCCTCCGACCTGAAAACTTCGATGGTATCGCGCATGAGCGTAGAAGCCGATGAAGATGGCAGCATTGCAATTCCAGCCCGTATGTTGTTGGATACGCTGAAAAATCTGCCCGACCAGCCCGTTACCTTCACCGTCGATTTTCAGTCGTACACCATCGAGCTTAGTTCTGACAATGGCAAGTACAAAATCGCTGGTGAAAATGCCGCCGACTTTCCACGTGTGCCCGAATTAGGCAGAACCGACTCCCTCGAAATGCCCTCCGACGTGCTGCTTACTGCCATTAACTACACCCTTTTCGCGACAAGCACCGACGAGATGAAACCCGCCATGAACGGCGTATTTTTCGAGTTCTCTGAAGGACATACCAACTTCGTTTCCTCCGACAGTCATCGCCTTATCCGCTACCGCCGCGAAGACCTGACCACCTCCTACGATGCCTCGATGATTGTGGACCGCAAAGCCTTGAGCCTGTTGCGCAACGCGTTGCCTTCGAGCCGCGAGATGGTAAAGCTGGAGTTTAACAGTTCCAACGCTATTTTTTCGTTCGGCGAAACAGAACTGACTTGTCGCCTGATTGACGAGCGTTTCCCCGACTACCAAAACGTGATTCCGTTGAACAACGAAAATACGCTTGCCGTAGACAGAAAAGAACTCATTGGCTGTTTGAAACGCTTGGTGATTTACGCCAACCGCGCCACAAGCCAAGTGCGTTTCCGCGTTACGGGCAACGAACTACGCGTAGTGGCCGAAGACCTTGACTTTTCCAACGAGGCAAACGAGCGACTCTTTTGCGACCACAACGGCGAAGACATTGAAATTGGCTTCAACGCCCGCTTTCTGCTGGAAATTTTGAGCAATCTGCCTTCGGAAAAAGTGCTTATCAAGCTCAACGAACCGAACCGCGCCGGTCTCATCGTCCCCGAAGAAAACGGACAAGACGAAGATCTTATCATGCTCATCATGCCAATTATGTTGCAAAGCTACGTGTAGTGCCTACATC